>NZ_JBFAZW010000125.1:0-9951 GCF_040682015.1 Dactylosporangium sp. NPDC051485 | reverse complement strand
GCCGAATCGGCTCCGCCGACCGGCGGCCAGCCCGCGCGGCGGCGCGCATCGGGCGAACTGGACCGGTCGATCCTGGCCATCCTCCGGGCGCAACCGGACCGGGCGTTCAAGGTCAGCGAACTGTGCCGGCTGATCGACAAGGCCGATGAAGGTACCGGTCTGCCGAAGGCCAGCCCGGGCGCGGTCGTCCTGTCCGGGCAACGCCTGGAGCGCCAGGGCCTGGCCGCCGCGGCCGAGCACCCGGTGAGCTTCCAACTCGCCGCCGACACCGGCGCCACCGATCCGGCCGGGCCGGCATCGGCACTGACGTCCGTCTGACCGACGGCGACGCACAGCCCGGGGCGGGCACCGGAAGGTTCCCCTACCGTGCCCGCCCCGGTGCTCCTCAACGACAGGAGCCTCCCCAGTGTCCACGATTCCTCACCTCATCCTTGCCATGACCGGTGGTCTGGTGGCCGGGCTCACGCTCGCCGCGTTGCCGCTGTGGCGGCTGCGCCGCGCGCTGCGGACCGCCCGGTACCAGGCCGGCCATGACGACACCACCGGCCTGCCCAACCGCCGGACCTTCCTCACCGCGCTGCAGTCCGCCGTCGCCGCGGGCCGCCCGTTCGGCGTCATCCTGCTCGACCTCGACGGGTTCAAAGCGGTCAACGACACCTACGGCCACGAGACCGGCAACGACCTGCTCACCGCCGTCGCACACCGCCTCAACGCGGTGCCCGCACCGGCGGTGCTGGCCGCCCGGCTGTCCGGCGACGAGTTCGCGGTCCTCGCCCTCGGCGGCCCCGACGAGGTCCACACCGCCGCGCAGGCGGCAGCCGACGCCGTCGGCGCCGAACCCGCCGTCCTGGACGGCGGCACCACCATCGCGGTGCACGCCAGCGTCGGCTACACCACCAGCCGGCTCGGGATCACCGCCCGCACCCTGCTGCGGGAGGCCGACGAGGCCGTATACCGGGCCAAGACGCACCCCAGCGGCCTGCGCCGCCACCAACCCGTCGCCCCCGAAGCGCACAGCGTCGCCGGCACCGCCGGTCAGCCGCACGCCGCGCCGCGGCGCAGCCGGGACCGCCGCCACTGACACGTCCCAGCCCGATTCGACCCACCACCACCGATGCCCTCTGGAGCAGTTCCATGCTGTCCACCGACACCGTCCACGCCCTCACCGGCTGGCTCCTCACCGCAACCGAAGCCCCTGACATCCCCGCGCTTCCCCGGACCCGACGGCCCGGCCCGCATGCCGGCAACCACCACGCACGTACTTCCCACCGGCCGGTCTGCAACCTGCTCCTGCTGCACGACGGCCCAGCCTTCGACATGGGACCGGACAGCCGGTGCATGACCGGCGCCCCGGTCGCCATCGACCCGCACCTGCTCGACTCCCACCGTGGCGGCCTGCCCGACCTCCTGCCCGACCTCGCCGCCGCGCTGCACCCGCACCGACCGGCAGCCCCGGCACAGCACGGTGCCGCCCTGCACGGTGACACCCTGCACGGCGTCGCCGACGCCGTCACCGACCTGCTCACCACCGCCGGGCCCGGGATGCGGCTGGTCGCCTGCGCCGTCCTCTACGACGACATCCACACCGGCACCGCAACCTCCGCAGCCACCCCGGGGGGCGGCACTGGCGAGCAGTGCACGCTCACCGCGGTCCGCCGCGCCGACGCCGTGGACGTCGACGGACGCGTCTACCAGGCCGTCTGCCTCCCCGGCACGTCGGCGACCGCGATCGTCGACGACGAGCCCGACCCGCACGACACTCCGGCCACCCAGCCGGGCCTGACCGCGCTGCTCGCCGCCGCTGGCCGCACCGGCCCGCGCGACGCGTCCACCATGGACGGTGGCGCCTGATGAGGCCGTCCGGACCGGCCGACCTCGCCGCCGAGATGCTCGTCGGGCAGCTGCGCCGGTCGCGGGACAGCGCCGTGGTCAACGTCGCGTTCTGGCTCGGTCTGTGCGTCGAGGATCTCACCGCCGTGGCCGACGCCCTCAGCACGTCAGCCGCAGCGGTGCCGGACCGCGAGGCCCGCCTGCGCGCCGTCGAAGGACTCCGGGCCACACTGCGGCGCTGCGCGGCGGCGATCACCGCCGGGCAGGCCACCTACTCGACCCTGCGTCACCTGCGCGGCGCCGCGCTGACCCTGCGGTTCGTGCGGCCGGAGCCGGCCACCGACGACATCCCGGACACCGACAACCCGCTCTACAACGTCACCATCTGGCTCATCGACGCCATCAGCGGCAGCGCCACCCTCCTGCACGTCCAGGATGCCCTGGACACCGCCGCCCGATACGGCTACCCGGACGTCGCCGCGACGGCCTGACCTGCGCCGCAAGGCAGGCGTCGATCGACCCCTACCCGGTCCGGTGCAACGCACACCGGGCTGTCACCGCACGACCCGATCTTCCGCTCCACCGGCGACACCAGGCCCTTCTGCCTGCCGGTGGCGTGACGCCACCGGCCCGACCTCCGGAGGCGAACGTTGTCCTTCCACGACGCCCGTACCCTCACCGACTACGCCCGCACCGCCGTCGACGTGCGGATCCGCATGGCCGACGCCCACAGCGGCATCCTCGGCCTGAACTACCTCGGCGAGTTGTTCGCCAGCCTCCTGCCCGCCGAGCGCGAGCTGGGACGGCAGGACCCCGCTGTCAGGGCCGACAAGGTCGTCGACGCGGTCGCCCGGGCGAGCAAGGCCGCCTGGGCCGGCGGGGAGGGCTTTGTCCTGGCCCCGGCGATGACCGCGATCGTCGCCGCCGCCGGCGAGGCCCTCGACCTCACCGGGGACCTGCTCACCGCCGACGTCGCGCCGTGCGACGGCGGGGTGCTGTTCCTGCCCGAGCCGATCTATCACCGCCGCCGCAACGGGATCGCGTTCGCGATCGGCGCGATCACCTGGACCTCCATGAGCACCCCATCGGGGGACCGGTGCTGGCTCATCTGCTCCTACAGCCCGGTCCACGACCCGGACGACCCGACCGCAGTCGCCCTGCGCCGCGACATCGAGCGGCATCCGGCGCTGCGCGCCGAACTCGGCCCGTACCTGCTCAACAACGTCGCCACCCTGCCCATCGCCGTCCCGGTGCCGGCACGGCCGGACACGCCGCCGGTCGACGACGCGGACCTGGACTGGTCCAGCACCCCGGACGGCCGCTACGTCATCGCCGACGACGGCAACCGCACCGACGTCATCGCCGCCGTGCTGTATGCGTTCTGGCGTATCCAGGCGCAGCCGATCACCGTCGCGCCGAGAACCCCGGCCGACCGGCCGGCCAAACGCCGCGCCGCCCGTGCGTCGATCACGCACGAGACCCGGGTGGTGATGCTGCGGCGCAGCAGCCCCGCTGCCGATCCCGGCGACGGGGAAGCGAAGTGGCATTACCGGGTCCGGTTCTTCGTGAAGGGCCATTGGCGGCGCCTGACCGACAGTGACGGCATGCCGTACCGGACCTGGGTCCAGGGCCACATCAAAGGCCCGGACGGCGCCCCGCTCCTGCACGGCGAGAAAGTCGCCATCCTGGCCCGCTGACCCGCCAGCCACCACCTACCACGTCGACCGCGTCGCCCACCTCGGGCGGCGCGGTCTTCGCCATGCCCGCACCACCGCCAGCCGGTCAACGGCCGGCAGCGACCCCGAACCGGAAGTGGAGCACCGATGCACGACCACGACGACCAGCACGCCCCGCAACCCCCAACCACCAGAGCGGACACCGTCCCAGACGACACCAGTACCGACACCGACGCGCGAGGAAGCCACCACCCCGAGGCAGCCGAGCCCAGCACGACGCTCGACTGGCCGCAGCTACTCGATGCCATGCGCACCATCGGCGTCACCGACGGCGCCGACGCGGCCGACTGGTGGATCCAGGACACCATCGGCGGCAGGACCACCGGTGACCCCAGGCCGGCCGCCCGCAGGGTCCTCGCCGGGATCACCGACGGCGACCCCGCCGTCCTGGACACGCTGCCCGGCACCAACTCCGGCTGGGCCGCCAGCTTCGCCGCCCGGCACCGCGGCACCAGCGCCGGCGACCACGCCGCAGCCGCCGCCGAGCTCACCGGCGAGCAGTGGCAGCAGGCCCAGACCGCCTACCTCGACGGGTTCGACACCACCGTCGCCGACGCGATCGCCGCGGCGTGCCGGCGCACGCTCAACCCGAGCGGCGACGACCGCGACCTCACCGGCATGCACCCGGACCACCTGACCCTCGGCAGCGTCGGAGTCTTCGCCGGCGACTGGGGTTCCTACACCGACGGTGACGGTGCGTGGCGGACCCCCCGCGGCTACGTCGGCACGCTCATCGACACGTGGAACGGGTTCGCCGTGTTCCGGTGCACCCGGGCCGTCGCCGACGCCATCGTCGCGGACCTGCAGTACAACCGCGACACCTACCGCCGGCACCTCGCCGCCAGCGGGGTCGCCGCCGCCGACCTGGACCGGCAGGTCGACGTGAGCCTCGCCCGGGTCCGGTTCGACGGCGACGTCATCGTCGTGGACTCCACCCGTGTCTCCGGCGACCCCGACGACGTCGAACGCATCGGACCCGACGACGACGGCCGGTACGTGGTGATGGGCTGGAGCTGGTGCTGGGAGGCGGTCGACCCGTACGACTGCGACCGCATCGCCGGGGACCTGCCCGAACCGGACCGGCAGCAGGAATGGGTGCTGCTCACCCACGCCCCGTACACCAGGGTCGCACCAGCCCCTTACCGGGTCACCGCCCTGCGGTCCCTGAGCCGGGGCGGCACGTACGTCGCCGAACTGCATCACGCCGGCGACCCGGTCGGCAACGTCCTCGGCGGATCACAGCCCACCCGCCTGGCCGCGACCGGCGACCCGTTCGACGCCGCACAGTGGCAGACGTACGTCGCCGCAGCCCGCCGCCGCGGCGAGCCGATGACCGAGGCGGCACTCCTGGACGCCCTCGCCGAAGAGTACTGCCTCGGCGTCGCCGCCGATGCCGCGACCGCCGCCGGGGACACCCTCGTGCGGCTGCTCGACGACACCGGCGCCATCCTCGCCGTCCTGCGGGTCCACCCCGCACCGGCCGGCCCCGCCGCGTTCCGCGACCTCCGCGAGCAGTTGGGCCAGCAACCGCTCGTGGAGGGCATCAGCTGGCAGTACTGGACCGGCACCGCCTGGCGACACCTCCTGTCGGCCGGCCCGCACCCCACCGGCACCTGGCCGCAGCCGGCGCCGGTCCGCGGCGACGGCACCGCGGACCTGACCGCGGACTGACCGCGACCTGCCGAACCGGCCACCACGTCGGCGACCGCTCCGCCACCGGCGGACCGGTCGCCACCTTTTCCGCCGTCCAGCGACGGCCGACAACTCCGTACCCGCAGCACGCCATGCAACCCACACGCAGGAGGAGCACCTTCCATGTCGTTCCAGGACCGTACCGACGCCATGCACCACCGCTCGAGCAGCGCCTGCACCGCCCCAGCCACCCGGTACACCCGGATCAGCGACGAGACCCGTGAGGTCGCCGTCGCCTCCGCCGGCCTCGCCGCCGATCTGCTGCCTGCCGGCTGGACCGCGCACGCCACCCCCGCCGCAGGCGGCGGCGTGTACCTGCTGGTGCTCACCCCACCGGAGGGGACCGCGCAGGCGCAGCTGATCGCCCCGCACGCCGGGCACGGCTGGGCCATCGGCATCACCGACCCCACCGGCGGCGCTGGCGACACCGACACCGTCCTGCGCACCCCCGACGGCGACATCGCCTACCAGCCGACCCTCGCCACCACGATCCGGGCCGCCGTCGACGCCCTCGACAGCGACACCACGACCACGCCCGGCCCGGACCGGCACGCCCGAGGCGCTGTCCACTACCTCGACAGCGGCTGCCTCATCGGCCTGACCGACCAGCACCGCCCGCACCTCGTCCACGTCCGCGCCGTCGAACACGGCGGCCACCCGCACGCCATGCTGCCCACCCTGCGCCGGATCTTCACCGCGACCGGCCACGACAGCGCCGATCTCGGCACCCGGCTGCTCGCCCACGACTGGGACCGGCTCGACCCCACCACCACCGCCGGCCGTGGCGTCACCGGCCGGCGGGCGATCGCCGGAGTCGGCCTCACCCACGCCGCGACCGGCCCGGACGGCACCGCCCCGGAGCCGGAACCCGCGGACGTCGTTCCCCTCGCGCACATCAGCGAACTCGACACCGCGTGGCTGTACCTGCTCGACCCCGACGCCGACACCGTCACCGTCCACACCGGCGACGGTCACCCGGTCAGCCGGCACCCCCTCACCCACTGACCCCGGGCGCCGGAACCACCGACGCCAGTCACCGCAACCCGATCACCACAACCGATCACCACAACCCGGCCGTCGGCCGGTAGCACGCCAGCGGCGCCCAGCCATCCACGGACACGGCCCAAGGGTCGAAGCCCCGGACGGTGTGGGCGCCGCGGCGTGCCCAGCCCACACCCGCCTGGGAAGGACTCCGTCGCGATGCACCGCCCGGACCACACGACCACCGCATCCACCCGCCCGGCCGACCGGATCAGGACCACCACGATCCGCGCCGCCGGCACGGCCGGTACCGCCGGCCCGCCGAGCCAGGCGGTCCCGTCATGACCAGCCGCATCCTCGCGCTCATCGCCTGCCTCGTCTGCGCGGTCATCCTCGTCTGCGCAGGCCTCACCGGTGTGCTGTTCACCGGCGGCGGCGCCGCCGCCAGTTGCGCCCCACGCCCGAACGGCAGTAACGGCAGCACCACGCAGCCGCCGGCCACGGTCACCGCCCCGGGCGGCGTGTTCCCGGCAATCGGGCAATGGGACGCCACCCAGGTCGGCAACGCCGCCGCGATCATCGCCGTCGGCGTGCAGCGGCAACTCCCGGCCCGAGCGTGGGTAATCGCCGTGGCCACCGCGATGCAGGAATCGTCCTTGAACAACATCCGCTACGGCGACCGGGACTCCGTCGGGCTGTTCCAGCAGCGCCCGTCGCAGGGCTGGGGCAGCGACGAGCAGCTGATGGACCCGGCCTACGCGGCCGGGAAGTTCTACGACAAGCTGCTGACGATCGACGGCTGGCAGAGCATGCCATTGACCGAGGCCGCGCAGAAGGTGCAGGTCTCCGCCTTCCCCGACGCGTACGCGAAGTGGGAACCCGACGCGGTCACCATCGTGCAGACCCTCACCGGCCTCACCGGCGCCCTCGCGGCCTGCAACATCACCCTCAGCCCGGAAGGCTGGACCCAGCCCGTCGCAGCCCACGTCGGGTCCGGGTTCCGCACCAGCGACCGCCCCACCCACGACGGCGTCGACCTCATCGCCGCCCGCGGCACCCCGATCCACGCCGCCTCCGCGGGTGTCGTCAGCCGGGTGCGGTGCAACGCCGTCGACGTGCGCACCGGGGCTGACTGGGGCTGCGACCGCGACGGCGACCCGCAGCTGACCCGCGGCTGCGGCTGGTACGTCGACATCGACCATCCCGGCGGCGTCGTCACGCGCTACTGCCACATGCTCACCCACCCGGCCGTCACCGAAGGCCAACCCGTCGCCGCCGGCGACGTCATCGGCGTCACCGGCAGCAGCGGCCACTCCTCCGGACCCCACGTCCACTACGAAACGCATCTCAGCGCCGACGGCGGCCACGACCACAGCTCCGCCAGCGCCGTCGATCCCGTGCCGTTCATGGCCGCAGTCGGCGCCCCACTCGGCGTCGGCCAGTAACGACACCCGGATCCACAGCGGAGCCATCCACGGCACGCACAGCGTCCGGCCTCCGCCGCGCCACCGAATCGCCACGCCCAGCAGGGCGTAGCACGCGCCGACCCGGGACCGCAGCGGCGCCAAGTGCCGCACACCCACGACAAGACCAGACGAGCCCAGAGAGGACACGTCCATGCCCGACCCGCGTCCAGAACACCGCACCAGCGACGACCCGACGACGCCCGCAGTACCGCCGGCGAAGATCGGCGACCGGGTCCAGGTGCTGCACTGCAGCGACCCGTACACCACCCTCCTTCCCGGCACGCTCGGCACCGTCACCCGCGTCGACAGCCGCAACACCACACACGTCCGCTGGGACGACGGCCGTCAGCTCGGCCTCATCGACGGCGAAGACACCTTCACCATCATCGAGACGACCCAGCCCGGCGAGCCGTCCTGACGACCTTCCGGCCCCGCCGACCTGGCCCTGCCCACTTGGTGCTGCCCACTTGGTGCTGCCGCGACTGGCGACCACGACAGCCAGGGCCGCATCGGGTCCGGGTTCTGCCGCGAACGCCGGCAGGCCCGATCCGGCCCGGCCACCGGCACGGCACCTCGCCAACGCTGCCGAGCACCCGCACCGAAAGTCGCGCCGTGGCCGCCTCGGAACCGCACGATCGCGCCCCGGCTACCGCAGGCGCGGCACTCCCGGCCTGGCCGGTCGGCGGCAGCCGCATCCCGGCCGGCCTGCACCGCCGCAACCGGCTCACCAGCGCCCGCTGCACCTCATCCACCTCGCACCGCTCGCGGCAGGCCCTGACCAGACGGGCCGCCAGACCACACGTCCGAACCTCACGCACCGAAGGAGCGTCCCGACCATGGGAACCCGAGGCTACGTCGGCTGCCCCGACACCACCGACCCGACCATCGTCCACCTGCGCTACGTGCACTCCGACGCCATCCCCGAATACCTGGTGCCCGCCCTCACGGAGATCCAGGAGCAGACCTTCCACGGCGACACCGCCGCCACCGCCACCGCCCTGCTGCGCTGCACCTGGGCCTACCTCGGCACCGACGTAAGCACCGATACCACCTTCCTGGCCGGCGACACCCCGATCGCCGGCGTAGGCATGGCGATCGAGGCCACCCCGACCGACCCGCCCACCGCCGTGCCGGTCGCCCGCCTCGGCGAACTGTGGGAACCGTGGGTGTACCTGATCGACCCGGCCACCAACACCCTCACCGTGCTGTCCACCGACGACCCGACCAACCCGGCCGCCACCTACACCTTCACCCACACCGCCGGAGGCCAGCGATGACCGGCCAGTATCCGGTGGACCCGGCCGCCACCGGCACCGCGTCCGCCGCAGCGGCGGACACCCCGCAGCCGTGCACCTGCCGGCAACGCGCCGAACGGGCCGAGGCCCGACTCGCCGCCCACGAGGCCGCGGGCGTGCAGCTCCGGCACAACGTGCGCGACGGCGTCGCCGCGGGCAACTTCGACCTCGACGTCACCAACGACCTGCTCGCCGCGCTCGGGCTGGAGCCGCTGCCGCGGTACTGGACGGCGAAGCTCACCGTCGCACTGACCGTCACCATCGCCGCCGCCGACGGCGACGACGCGTTCGCCGCCGCCCGGGACGTCGTCGAGAACCTGCTCGACCAGGCCGAGATCGTCGACGACTACGACGTCAACGACGTCGACGAGGCCATCCCCGGTGGCCTGGCCGACGAACCGGACTCCCAAGCGGCGGACCCGCACCGGGGCTGAACCGCACCCGCAGCACCGACCTGGGCCGCTCACCCGGCCCGCCGCGCGCCTGGCGGTCTGCCGACTGCCGCGCCGCTGCTTCCCGACAAACCATCGCCGCGCCTGGCTGCCGCTCGCCCAGGGGCGGGCGCAGCCAGGCCGGCCGACCCGAAAGCGAGCACACCAAGTCATGTACCGACGTTTCTGGTTCGACCTGCCGGCCACCGTGCTGCACGCCGAACATGCCCTGTCCCGCTCCACCGGCGCCCATCCCGCCACTGACCCGACCCCCTCCAACCGCACCCGCACCGACACCCACCAGCCGGCGTTGATCCTGCGCAGCGGTCCCAGCCCGCTGCTGGCCAGCAACGGCATCCCGGAGCTGCACGCCACCCCCGCCGTCGCCGCCGCCCACACCGATCCGCTCGGCGCCGGCAACGACACCGGCAACGACACCGGCAACGATGCCGGTGCGGTCCGTGCGAGAACCCACCGGCTGCCGCTGGCCGTCCGCTCGCCGCTGCTCGGCATTCCGCTG
>NZ_JBFAZW010000124.1:0-30426 GCF_040682015.1 Dactylosporangium sp. NPDC051485 | reverse complement strand
AGCCACTCGCGGCGGGCCGACGGGGCACCGGAGCTGGCCGGGGACCTCTACAGCCGAGCCGACCCTCGTCGCGCCCGGCGCCACCGGGCGACCGGCGGGGCTGCCGGGCGAGGTGAGCGTGGAGCTGCCGCCCGCGGCGGCCGCCCTGGCCCGCGCCCGCGGCATCACCCCGAACACGCTCGTCCAGGCGCTCTGGGCCGTCCTGCTGGGCCGGCTCACCGGCCGCGGCGACGTCGTCTTCGGGGCGACCGTGGCCGGGCGCCCGCCGGAGCTGGCCGGCGCCGCGGACATGATCGGGCTGTTCATCAACACCGTGCCCGTGCGGGCCCGCCTGGTGCCGGGGGAGAGCTGGGCCGCGTTCCTCGCCCGGCTGCAGGCCGAGCAGGCCGGCCTGATCGAGCACCAGCACCTGGGGCTGGCCGCCATCCAGCGCCTGGCCGGCGTGGGCGAGCTGTTCGACACGCTGGTCGTCTTCGAGAGCTACCCGGTCGACGCCGAGCGGCTCGACGACAGCCAGCGGGCCGCGGGGCTCAAGCTGGCCGGGGCCGGTGCCCGCGACGCCACTCACTACCCGCTCACCCTGGTGGCGGCGCAGGACGACGGGCTGCACCTGACGCTGGAGTACCGCACCGACGCCTTCGACGAGGCCACCGCCCGGCTGCTGCTCGACCGGCTGGTCGCCCTGGCCGCCGGGGTCGCCGCCGACCCCGATCGGGCCGTGGACCGGGCCGACGCGCTCACCGCGGACGAGCGGCGGCGCATCCTGCGCGACTGGAACGACGGGGCGCTGCCGGTCACCCCGGCCACCCTGCCGGGGCTGGTCGCCGGGTGGGCCGCGCGCACCCCGGACGCGACCGCGCTGGTCGTCGGGGCGCGCCGCTGGACCTATGCGCAGCTGGTCGCCGAGGCCGACGAGCTGGCCGGCGTCCTGGCCGCGGCCGGGGCCCGGCCGGGGGAGCTGGTCGCGCTGCTGCTGCCGCGGGGCGAGCACATCGTGCCGGCCATCCTGGGCGCGCTGGGCTCGGGCGCGGCGTACCTGCCGATCGACCCCGAGTACCCGCCGGCCCGCATCGCCGCGATGCTCGAGGACGCGCGGCCGGTCGTCACCCTCGCCGTGCGCTGCACGGCGGACCTGCTTCCCGCCGGCGCCGCGCGACTGGTCCTGGACGGCGAGCTGCCGCAGCACCGGGGCGCGAGGGCCGCGATCACGCCGGACCATCCGGCGTACGTCATCTACACCTCCGGCTCCACCGGCCGGCCGAAGGGCGTGCTCGTGCCGCACCGCACCGTCGTCAACCTCTTCCACAGCCACCGCGACCGGATCCTCGGCCCCGCCGCCGAGCGCCTCGGCCGGCCGCTGCGCGTCGCGCACAACTGGTCGTTCGCGTTCGACGCCTCGTGGCAGCCGCTGCTCGCCCTGCTCGGCGGCGACGAGCTGCACCTGGTCACCGACGAGCCCCGACGGGATCCGCGGCTGCTGGCCGAGCTGCTGCGCCAGCACCGGATCGACATGATCGAGGTGGCGCCGTCGCACCTGGAGCAGCTGCTCGCGGCCGGGTTCGACGCGGCCGGGCTGGCCGTGCTCGGCGTCGGCGGGGAGGCCGTGCCCGATCCACTGTGGACGGCCATGGCGAACCTGCCCGGCACCGAGGCGTACAACTTCTACGGTCCGACCGAGTGCACGGTGGACTCGGTCGTGCAGCGGGTCAAGGAGGTGCCGCGGGCCCTGATCGGGCGCCCGGTCGCCAACACCGCGCTCTACGTCCTCGACGACCGGCTGCGGCCCGTGCCGCCCGGGGTGGCCGGCGAGCTGTACATCGGCGGCGCCCAGCTGGCCCTGGGCTACCTGCGCCGGCCCGGGCTCACCGCGGCCCGGTTCGTCGCCGACCCGTTCGGCGGCGAGCCCGGCGCCCGGCTGTACCGCACCGGCGACGTCGTGCGCTGGACCGCCGACGGGCGGATCGACTACCTCGGCCGCGCCGACGACCAGGTGAAGATCCGCGGGCACCGGGTCGAGCCCGGCGAGGTGGCCGTCGCGCTGGCGGAGCACCCGCAGGTCGCGCAGGCCGTCGTGGTCGCCGACGGCGGCCGGCTCATCGCCTACGTGGTCGGCGCGGCCGAGCCCGCGGCGCTGCGGTCCTGGGCGGGACAGCGGCTGCCGGGGTACCTCGTGCCGGCCGCCGTCGTCGCGGTCGGCGCGATCCCGTTGACCGTCAACGGCAAGCTCGACCGGGCCGCGCTGCCCCGCCCCGTCTTCGCCGCGGCCGGCCGCCCGCCGCGGGGCCCGGCCGAGGAGCGCCTCGCCGGGCTGTTCGCGGCCGCGCTGGGCCTCGAGGAGGTCGGCGCCGAGGAGCGCTTCTTCGACCTCGGCGGCGACAGCATCGCGGCCATGCGCCTGGTGAGCCTGGCCCGCGCGGCCGGGCTCGACCTGAGCCTGCGCGACCTCGTCGACCTCGGCACCGTCGCGGCCCTCGCGGAGGTGGCGGCATGAGGCCGGTCGCAGGGGTCGGGTCGAGCCTGGTCGGCGTCCGCGCCCTGGCGGAGGTGGCGGCATGAGGCCCGCCGCGCTGCTCGGGTGGGCGCTGCGGCGCTCCGGACCGGGGGTCGCCGCGTCGTGGGTGGGCGGCCTGGGGTACCAGGGCGGCCTGATCCTGCTGCCGTGGTGCCTCGGCCGGGCGCTCGACGAGGGCATCACCGGCGGCGACCGGCGCGCCCTGCTCTGGTGGGCCGGCGCCACCCTGGCCGTCTCCGTGGCGCTCACCGGCGCCGAGTTCGCGATGCGCTGGTGGGCGACGCTCGCCGGGGTCCGCACCGGCAACGCGCTGCTGGAGCGGCTGGCCGGGCGGGTGCTGGGCTGGGACGCGCGCGCCGCGCACCGGTTCTCCGCCGGCGACCTCGTCACCCGGGGGACCCGCGACGTGGAGACCCTCATCGTCTGGCTCTCGACGGTGCCCTCGCTGGCCAGCGGCGTGCTCGGGCTCGTCACCGTGCTCGTGGTGGTCGCCACGCTGGAGCCGGTGCTGGCGGTCGTCGGTCTTGGCACGGTACCGCTGCTGCTCGCCGTCAACCTGTGGTACCCCGGCCGGTACGAGCGGGCCAACTCGGCCCTGTCCGCCGCGCACAGCGCCCGGGCCGACGCCGTCGAGGACCTGCTGTCGGCGAGCACCGCGGTGCGCGGTCTCGGCGGCGAGGCCGTGCTGGTCCGCCGGCACCACGCCGCCAGCCGGACCGTGCGGGACCGGACGCTCGCGCTGGCCCGCATCGCGGCCTCGTGGGCCGCCCACGCGCCGTTCGTGCCCTGGCTGGCCACGGCGGTCGGGCTCGCCGCCGGGGGCCTGGCGGTGCTGGACGGGCGGTTCTCGGTCGGTGGGCTGGTCGCCTTCGCCGGCTGGATGACCCTGCTGGGCCGCCAGGTCATGATGCTCACCTTCCGGTTCAACCAGCTCGGCGACGCCTGGACCGCGGCCGGCCGCATCGGCTCCGTCCTGGCGGCCGAGCCCGAGCTGTCCGGCGGAGGCCGGGGGTTCGACCACACCGGCAATGTCCGAATCGTCGGCGCCGTGGTCGAGCGCGGGGAACGCGCGCCGATCAAGCTGCCGGACCTCGACGTCAAGCCGGGCGAGTTCGTGGCGATCACCGGCCCGGTGGGCAGCGGGAAGTCGACGCTGCTGCGGCTCCTCGCCCGGCTGGAGGACCCCGGCGAGGGACACGTCAGCTACTCGGGAACGGACCTTCGCGAGGCCCGCATCGAGGACGTCCGAAGCGCCATCACGCTGGTCGGCCAGCGACCCCTGCTGCTGTCCGGGACCATCGAGGACAACCTGCGCCTGGGCCGCGACCACATCACCGCCGGGCAGTTGCGCGCGGCGTGCCGTACCGCCGCGATCCTCGAATTCGTCGAGGGCCTCCCCGACGGCTTCGCCACCGAGGTCGGCGAGCGCGGCAATACCGTCTCCGGCGGCCAGCTCCAGCGCCTCGCCCTCGCGCGGGGGCTGCTGCGGGGCGCCCAGGTCCTGCTGCTCGACGACGTGACGTCCGCCGTCGACGCGCGGACCGAGCAGCGCATCCTCGCGGGCCTGCGCGAGCTGGGCGTGACGGTCGTCTTCGCCACCTCGCGCCCCGCGGTGGCCGAGCACGCCGATCGAGTGGAGGAACTGGTGGGCAATGCCTGACGTGCGGATGCTCGCCGAGGAGCCGGACCTGCGCCGGGTGCTGGGCCGCGCCTGGCCGCACCTGCGCCCCCACCGCAAGGCGGTCGCGGCCGGCGTCGCGGTCAACCTGTTGTCCACGCTGGCCCTCACGCTGGTGCCGGTGCTCATCGGGCGGGCCGTGGACCGGCTGCTCGAGCGCGACCGCGACGGGCTGCTCGCCATCGCCGCCGCCGTGCTGGTCCTGGTCGTCGCCCGGATGCTGCTGCTGCGCCGGTCCGAGGTGCTGCTGACCCGGGCCGGCGAGCGGGTCGTGCACGGCCTGCGCGACCTGGTCGTGGAGCGGCTCGGCGGCACGCCGCTGCGGTTCCTGGAGGCCCACCGCGGCGGCGACCTCCTGCGCCGCGCCACGGTGGAGATCGCCGAGCTGGCCACGTTCGTGCGCAGCCAGCTGCCCGACGTCATCTCGCTCGGCGGCTACCTGGTCTTCACCGCGGTCGTGCTGCTCACCTCGTCGTGGCAGCTGTCCGCGCTGCTGCTCGTCGTGTTCGCCCCGCCGATGTGGCTCATCACGCGGGCGTTCCGGCGGGCCGCCGAGCGGGCCTACCCGGCCGAGGCGGCCGCGCAGGCGACCCTCGCGGCCACCTTCGCCGAGAGCCTGCAGGCCCGCGAGCAGCTGCAGATCGACGGGGCGACCGGCACCTGGCTGGCCCGGCTGCGCGGCGACGCCGTCGGCTACCAGCGCACCGCCCGTGCCGCCCAGCGGGCCGCGACCTGGATCGACGCGACCTGGGTCGTGCAGGGCCTGACCACCGCCGCGCTGCTGGCCGGCGGCGGCCTGCTGGCCGGATCCGGCGTGGTCAGCGTCGGCGTGGTGGTCACCTTCGTGCTGGCCAGCCGCGACCTGTTCAGCTCGGTCGACGACTTCACCCTCGTCGTCGGCGAGATGCTGCAGTCCCGGGTCGGCCTGGCCCGCCTGCTGGACCTGCTCGACGCCACCGAGGCGCCGGCGAGCGCTCCCGCGGCACGCACCCGCGGAACCGGCCTCGTCGCGAAGGGTCTCACGTACGCGTACCGCGACGGCGAACCCGTCCTGCACGAGGTCGACCTGGCCTTCGGGCCGGGGGAGCACGCCGGGCTCGTCGGGGAGACCGGGTCGGGCAAGACCACGCTGGCCAAGCTGCTGTGCGGCCTCTACCGGCCCGACGCCGGCACCGTCCGCCTCGACGGCGAGGACCTCGCCGCCCTCGACCCGGCCGAGCTGCGCCGCCGCCTGGTCCTCATCCCCCAGCAGGTGCACGTCATCGCCGGCACCCTGGCCGACAACCTGGCCCTCGCGCCGGGCGAGCCGACCACGGCCGACTTCGCCACCGCGGCCGCGCGGCTGGGCCTCGACGGCTGGGTGGCCGGCCTGCCCGGCGGGTTCGACGCGGACCTGGGCCGGCGCGGGGAGCGGTTCTCCGCCGGGGAGCGGCAGCTGGTCGGGCTCATCCGGGCCGCGATGATCGACCCGGACGTGCTCATCCTCGACGAGGCCACCGCCGACCTGGACCCGGCCACCGCGCACCGCATCGAGGCCGCCCTGGCCCGGCTGCGCCGCGACCGCACGGTGCTGGTGATCGCCCACCGGCCCAGCACCATCGAGCGGCTGCCCCGGGTCGTGCGGCTGGACGCCGGCCGGGTCGTGGCCGACGGGACCGGCGAGCCGCTGGAGCCGGCGTGGCGGTGATCGAGGTGAACGGGGTGCGGCTGCAGTACCAGGACCAGGGCGACGGCCCGGCGGTGCTGCTGCTCGCCGGCAGCGGGGCCCGCGGCCGCACGTGGCACCTGCACCAGGTGCCGGCGCTGGTCGCCGCCGGGTTCCGGGTCGTCACGTTCGACGCGCGCGGGGTGCCGCCCAGCGACACGCCACCGCTGGTCACGTTCGACGACCTCGTGGCCGACGCCGCCGCGATCGTCGAGCGGCTCGGCCTCGCGCCGTGCCGCCTCGCCGGGTCGTCGATGGGCGCGCGGGTCGCGGCCGAGCTGTGCCTGCGCCGGCCCGAGCTGGTCGACCGGGCCGTGCTCATGGCCACCTTCGGGCGGCAGGGCGCGTTCCAATGGGCGATCGGCGCGGCCGCGGCCCGCGAGGCCGAGGTGCCGGGGGAGTACCTCGCGGTGGTCCGGGCCGCCCTCAACCTCTCGCCGCGCACGCTCGCCGACGACCGCGCGGCCCAGGACTGGCTCGACGTGTTCGCCGTGCCGCTGCCGGGAACGAGCGCCGGTTCCCCGAGCCGGACCGAGTTCGACGCGCAGTCCGATCGGCTGGGGGAGTACACCCGCATCGGTCTTCCCTGCCTCGTCCTCGGCTTCGCCGACGACCTCGTCGCGCCGGCCCCCGGCGCCCGCGCGGTCGCCGCGGCCATCCCGGGCGCCCGCTACGCCGAGATCCCCGACGCCGGCCACTACGGATACCTGGAGCAACCAGGCCCGGTGAACGCCCGAATGATCGCCTTTTTCAACCAGGAGGACCCCGCATGACCCTCGTTTGGCACGAGCTCACCCCACGGCTGCTCGAGGTGCGCCAGGTCCGCACGCTGACCCCGGGCATGGTCCGGGTGACGCTCGGCGGCGAGCAGCTCGACGGCTTCTGCCACGCCGCACCCGACGACCACGTCAAGGTGTTCTTCCCCGAGCCCGGGGCCGGCCTGCCGGTCATGCCGACGCTCGGCGAGGACGGCCTGGAGCCGCCGCCGCCCGGCGCGCCGCTGCCGATCTACCGCGACTACACGGTGCGCTACCTGCGCCCCGAGCGGCGCGAGCTGGACATCGACTTCGCCCTGCACGGGCACGGCCCGGGCGCGATGTGGGCCGCCCAGGCGGCGCCGGGGCAGCGCGTGGGCATCCTCGGGCCGCGGGGGTCCAACCTCGTGCCGTTCACCTTCGACTGGTACCTCCTGGGCGCCGACGAGACCGCCCTGCCCGCGCTCGGCGCGTGGCTGGAGCGGCTGCCGGAGCGGGCCCGGGTGCACGCCTTCGTGGAGGTCGACGGGCCCAAGGAGGAGCAGCCGCTGGCCACCCGGGCCGACGCGGCCGTGCGCTGGCTGCACCGCGATCGCGGCGAGACCCTCACGGAGGCGGTGCTCGCCCACCCGATCCCGCCGGGCGAGGGCTACGTCTGGATCGCGGGCGAGGCCACCGGGCTCAAGCCGATCCGCCGTCACCTGCGCGGGCTGGGGCTCAACCGCGAGTGGCTGGAGATCGACGGGTACTGGCGCCGCGGCGTGGTCAACCTCGACCACCACGACGACGACCATGAGTAGCCCGCTGCCGAGCCTCGCGCCGCACGCGCTGCTGGTCTTCCTCCTGCAGCTGTCGCTGCTGCTGCTCCTCGCCCTCGCGCTGGGCCGCCTCGCGGTGCGCCTCGGCCTGCCGGCGCTGGTCGGGGAGCTGCTCACCGGCGTGCTGCTCGGCCCGTCGCTGCTCGGCGCGCTCGCCCCCGGGTCCGTGGCCTGGCTGCTGCCCGCCGACGCGAACCAGCTGCACCTCGTCGACGCGGTGGGCCAGGTCGGCGTGCTCCTGCTCGTCGGGGTCACCGGCGCCCAGGTCGACCTGGCCATGCTGCGCCGCCGCGGGGCGACCGGGGTGCGGGTGAGCCTGGCCGGGCTGCTGCTGCCGCTCGCGCTCGGCGTCGCCGCCGGGTTCGTCGTGCCCGGCGTGCTCATCCCCGGCGGCACCCACCGCTGGGTCTTCGCGCTGTTCCTCGGCGTCGCGATGTGCGTGACCGCCATCCCGGTCATCGCCAAGACCCTGGCCGACATGGGCCTGCTGCACCGCGACATCGGGCAGCTCACCCTGGCCGCGGGCGCGGTCGACGACGCCGTCGGGTGGCTGCTGCTGTCGGTGGTCGCGGCCGCCGCCACCACCGGCGTGCACGCCGGGTCGGTCGGGCTCTCCGTGGTGTACCTCCTGAGCTTCCTCGCCGCCGCCCTGCTGCTCGGCCGCCCGCTCGTGCGGTGGGCGCTGCGGGCGGCCGGGCGGGCCGGCGACGGCGGGCCGCGGGTCACCACCGCCGTGGTGGTCATCCTGCTCGGCGCGGCGGCCACCCACGCGATGGGCATGGAGGCCCTCCTCGGCGCGTTCGTCGCCGGGATCCTCGTCGGCCAGGCCCGCGGCGGGCCCGAGGACGCTGCCCATCCACTGTGGACCGACCTGACGCCGCTGCGCACGGTCACGCTGTCCGTGCTCGCCCCGGTGTTCCT
Organism: Dactylosporangium sp. NPDC051485; assembly: GCF_040682015.1. Taxonomy (NCBI): domain Bacteria; kingdom Bacillati; phylum Actinomycetota; class Actinomycetes; order Micromonosporales; family Micromonosporaceae; genus Dactylosporangium; species Dactylosporangium sp. NPDC051485. Next base: position 22,037 of record NZ_JBFAZW010000124.1, on the reverse strand, counting down.
GGCCACCGCCGGGCTGCGGATGGACCTGACGGCGCTGGCCGACTGGCGGGTCCTCGTCGCCGCCGTGGCGCTGCTGGCCATCGCGATCCTGGGCAAGTTCGCCGGGGCGTACCTCGGGGCCCGGGGCAGCCGCCTGTCGCACTGGGAGGCGATCGCGCTCGGCGCCGGGATGAACGCCCGCGGCGTGGTCGAGGTCGTGGTGGCCACCACCGGGCTGCGCCTCGGCGTGCTCAACGTGGCCACGTACACGGTCATCGTCCTCATCGCGGTGGTCACGTCGGTGATGGGGCCGCCGATCCTGCGCCGGGCGATGGCCCGGGTCGACGTGACCCCGGCCGAGCACGAGCGCAAGCGGGCCCTCGCGCCGACTGGAATTTAGGTTAGGCTAACCTAAACAATGGGGAGGATCATGGACGGGATCGCGCTCGTCACCGGGGCCGGCCGCGGCATCGGCCGGGCCGTGGCGCTGGCGTTCGCGGCCGGCGGGACCCGGGTCGCCGCCGTGGACCGCGACGGCGACGCGGTGGGCGAGCTCGCCGCCGGGCACGACGGGATCGCCGGCATCGCCGCCGACGTGGCCGTCGCGGCCGAGGTCGACGCGCTCGTCGAGCGGGCCGAGGCCGAGCTGGGGCCGATCGGGGTCCTGGCCAACGTCGCCGGGATCCTGCGCACCGGGCCGGTCGTCGGCTTCGGCGACGCCGACTGGGCCGACACGTTCGCCGTCAACACGGCCGGGGTGTTCCACGCCAGCCGCGCGGTCGCCCGGCGGATGGTGCCCCGCCGGTCCGGCGTCATCGTCACCGTCTCCTCCAACGCGGCCGGCGTGCCGCGGGCCGGGATGGCCGCCTACGCCGCGTCGAAGGCGGCCGCCACCCACTTCACCAAGAGCCTCGGGCTGGAGCTGGCGCCCTTCGGCATCCGCTGCAACGTGGTCGCGCCCGGGTCGACCGACACGCCGATGCAGCGGGCCCTGTGGGGGCCGGACGGGGCGGCCGCGGTCGTCGCCGGCGACCCAGCGGCGTTCCGGGCCGGCATCCCGCTCGGCCGGCTCGCCGAGCCCGGCGACATCGCCGACGCCGTGCTCTTCCTCGCCTCCGAGCGGGCCCGGCACATCACCATGCACGACCTGTACGTCGACGGCGGGGCAACGCTGCGCGCCTGAGCGCCGGCCGAAGGGAGCAACCACCAGTGACCACCGCCTCCGTCTCCGTGGAGACCGAGTCCGATCTCGTTGCGCAGTACCGCCCCGGCGCCTCGTCGGTGTTCGCGTCGCCGCGCGGCACGCTGCTCGCCGAAGGGACGTACTTCACCGTGCCCCCGTCCGGCCGCCCCGACGGCCTGGCCGACCTCGACCGCCGCGTCCGCGCGGTGCTCGGCGTGGCCGAGGCGGCCGGGCACCCGGTCCGCGCCGTGGTCGGGGCGGTGCCCTTCGCCCCCGGCGGCCGGGACCACCTCGTCGTGCCGATGCGCCTGCGCCGCGGCGCCCCGCCCGGGGCCGGGCGGGGCGTGCGGGCCGCCGGCACCGTCGGGATCCGGGGGCTGCGGCCCGCGCCCGAGCCGGCCCGCTACGCCGAGGCCGTCGCCCGCGCCGTACGGCACATCGACGCCGGCGCCTACACCAAGGTCGTGCTGGCCCGCTCGCTGCGGGTCGACGCGCCCGGCTTCGACCCCGCCCCAGTGGTGCGGGCGCTGGCCGCGGGGGATCCCTCGGCGCACACCTTCGGCATCGACGTCGGCGGCGGGCGCACGCTGCTCGGGGCGAGCCCGGAGCTGCTGGTCTCCCGCCGGGGGCGGCGGGTCGTCGCGCACCCCCTCGCGGGCTCGGCGCCGCGCAGCGCCGACCCGGCCGAGGACGCCCGCCGCGCCGCCGCCCTGCTGCGTTCGGCGAAGGACCGCCACGAGCACGCCGTGGTCGTCGACGCGGTGGCCGGCGCGCTGCGGCCCTACTGCGCCGAGCTGAGCGTGCCGGCCGGGCCCGCGCTGGTGCGCACGTCCACCATGTGGCACCTCGGCACCGTCGTGGCCGGCACCGTCGCCGACCCGGAGGTGAGCGCCCTCGCGCTCGCCACCGCGCTGCACCCGACCCCGGCCGTGTGCGGCACCCCGACCGCCGCCGCCCGCGCCGCGATCGGCGAGCTCGAGGCCTTCGACCGCGGCCTCTACACCGGCCTGGTCGGGTGGGTCGACGCCGAGGGCGACGGCGAGTGGGCGGTCACCATCCGCTGCGCCCTGGCCGACCCCGGCGGGCTGGACCTCTACGCCGGGGCCGGGATCGTCGCCGGCTCCGACCCGGCGGCCGAGCTGGCCGAGACGTCCGCCAAGCTCGGCACGATGCTGGCCGCGCTCGGCCTGGCCGCGGAGAGCGCCGATGTGGCCTGAGGAGTTCGCCCGGCGGTACCGCGAGCAGGGCTACTGGACCGGCCAGACCTTCGACGACCTGCTGCGCTCGCGGGCCGGCCGGCATCCGCAGCGCGTCGCGATCGTCGACGGGCAGCGGCGGGTCACCTACGGCGAGCTGCGCGACCGCGCGCTGCGCCTGGCCGCCGGGCTGCACCGCATCGGGGTGCGCCGCGGCGACCGGGTGGTGGTGCAGCTGCCCAACCGCGCCGAATACTTCGACGTCATCTTCGCGCTGTTCCGCCTGGGCGCGCTGCCGGTCTTCGCGCTGCCGGCCCACCGGGCCGCGGAGATCGGCTACTTCTGCGCCCACACCGAGGCGGTCGCCTTCATCACCACGGACGTGCACGAGGGCTTCGACCACCGCACCCTGGCGGCGGCCGCGGCCCCGGCGGTCACCATCGTGGCCGGCGAGCCCGACATCCACATTGGACTGTCGACGCTGTACGCCGCTCCGTTCGAGGGCGAGGGCCCCACGGCGGACGAGGTGGCCTTCCTGCAGCTGTCGGGCGGGAGCACCGGGTTGCCGAAGCTCATCCCGCGCACCCACGACGACTACCTGTACAGCGTGCGGGCCAGCGCCGAGATCTGCGGCCTGACCGCGGACAGCGCCTACCTCGCCGCGCTGCCGGTCGCGCACAACTTCACGATGTCCTCGCCCGGGGTGCTCGGCGCGCTGCATGCCGGCGGCCGGGTTGTCCTCGCCCGGCGGCCCGACCCCGCGACCGTCCTGCCGCTCGTCGCGGCCGAGCGGGTCACGATCACGGCCGCGGTACCGCCGCTGGCCCTGCTGTGGCTCGACGCCGTCGCCGCCATGGACCCCGGGCCGGACCTGAGCAGCCTGGAGGTGCTCCAGGTCGGCGGGGCCAAGCTCGGCAGCACCGTCGCCGCCCGGGTCGCCCCGACCCTCGGCTGCCGCCTGCAGCAGGTCTTCGGCATGGCCGAGGGCCTGGTCAACTACACCCGCCTCGACGACCCCGACGACGTCGTGCTGCACACCCAGGGGCGCCCGATCAGCCCCGACGACGAGATCCGCATCGTCGACGACGAGGACCGCCCGGTGCCCGACGGCAGCCCCGGGCACCTGCTCACCCGCGGCCCGTACACCATCCGCGGCTACTACCGGGCCGCCGCGCACAACCGCGAGGCGTTCACCGCCGACGGCTTCTACCGCACCGGCGACGTGGTCCGCCGCCGCGACGACGGCTACCTCGTCGTGGAGGGGCGGGCCAAGGACCAGATCAACCGGGGCGGCGAGAAGATCGCCGCCGAGGAGGTGGAGAACCACCTGCTGACCCACCCCGCCGTGCACGACGCCGCCGTGGTCGCCGTGCCCGACGCGTACCTCGGCGAGCGCACCTGCGCCTTCGTCGTGCCCCGGGCCGGGCAGGACCCGCCCACCCTGCCCGCCCTGCGCCGGCACCTGCACGAGCGGGGCCTGGCCGGCTACAAGATCCCGGACCGCCTGCAGGTCCTCGAGAAGTTCCCGTTCACCGGCGTCGGCAAGGTCAGCCGGCGCGAGCTGCGCGCGGCCCTGCGCGCTCTTCAGGAAGGCTGAAGCCCCCGTGCTGCCTCGCATCACCCCGTACCCCGTGCCCACCGGCTTCGGGCTGGCCGACGCCCGCGTGCCCTGGCGGCCCGCCCCTTCGCGCGCGGTCCTGCTGGTGCACGACATGCAGCGGTACTTCCTGGCCCCCTTCGGCACCGCCGACCAGGCGCTGCTGGGCCGGGTGGTGGACAACATCAACGCGCTGCGCGAGCTCGCCGCCGAGCTCGGCATCCCGGTCGTGTTCTCGGCCCAGCCGGGCGGCCAGAGCCGGGCCGAGCGCGGCCTGCTGCAGGACTTCTGGGGCGACGGCCCGCCGCCGGACGAACGAGCGCTGGCCATCGTCGACGCGCTCGCCCCCGCCCCCGGCGACGTGCGGATTACCAAGCGCCGCTACAGCGCCTTCGTCGGCACCCCGCTCGCCGACGTGCTGGGCCGCCGCGACCAGCTCGTCATCACCGGCGTCTACGCGCACATCGGCGTGCTCGCCACGGCCCTGGACGCGTTCATGCGCGACCTGCAGCCGTTCGTCGTCGCCGACGCCGTCGCCGACTTCAGCCCCACCCACCACCGCGACGCCCTGTGCCACGTCCGCGACCGCTGCGGCGTCGTGGCCACCGCCGCCGAGCTCACCTTCAGCTGAGAGGTTCGAGATGGACCCTGTGTACGACGTCGTGGGCATCGGCTTCGGCCCGTCCAACCTCGCGCTGGCGATCGCGATCGAGGAGCACAACGCGACCGCCCCCGAGCCCGTCCGCGCCGTGTTCCTGGAGCGGCAGGAGAGCTTCGGCTGGCATCGGGGCATGCTCTTCGAGGACGCCACCATGCAGGTGTCGTTCCTCAAGGACCTGGTGACCCTGCGCAACCCGGCCAGCGGCTACAGCTTCGTGTCCTACCTGCACGCCCAGGGCCGGCTGGCCGACTTCATCAACTACAAGACGATGTACCCGCTGCGCGTGGAGTTCCACGACTACCTGCGGTGGGCCGCGGACCGCGTCGGCGTGCCCGTGCGCTACGGCCACACCGTCACCGACGTCGTGCCGGTCGAGGGCGGCGAGCTGCTCGAGGTCGTCACCGGCCCGCGCCGCGTGCGGGCCCGCAACGTGGTCGTGGCCGTCGGGTTGGAGCCGAGCCTGCCGCCCGGCGTGGCACCGGCCGAGCGGGTCTGGCACAACCTCGACATCCTGCACCGCGCCGAGGCCTTCGCCGTGCCTGCGCCGAGCCGCTTCCTGGTGGTGGGCGCCGGCCAGAGCGCCGCCGAGTCGGTCGCGTTCCTGCACGAGCGTTACCCGACGGCCGAGGTCTGCTCCGTGTTCTTCCGCTACGGCTACAGCCCGGCCGACGACAGCAACTTCGCCAACCGCATCTTCGACCCGTCCGCCGTCGACCTGTACTTCGACGCCCCGGCCGACGTCAAGCGCATGCTCTTCGACTACCACCGCAACACCAACTACTCGGTCGTCGACGGCGAGCTCATCACCGACCTCTACCGCCGGGCGTACCGCGAGCAGGTCCTCGGCCGCCCCCGCCTGCGCATGCTCAACGCCTCGCGGATCGCCACCCTGGACGCCCGCCCCGACGGGGTGACCGCCGTGGTCGAGCACCTGCCCTCCGGCGCGCGCACGGAGCTGCCGGCCGACGTCATCGTCTACGCCACCGGCTACCGGCCCGTCGACGCGCTGGCCCTGCTCGGCGCGGCCGCCGGGCACTGCCGCCGCGACGAGGAGCGCCTGCCGCTCGTCGGCCGGGACTACCGGGTGGCCACCGACGACGGTTTGCGGGCCGGGGTCTACCTGCAGGGCGGCACCGAGCACGCGCACGGCATCACCTCGACCCTGCTCTCCGCCGTCGCGGTCCGCGCGGGCGAGATCACCGCCTCGATCGCCGGCCGCCGCCCCGCCGATGCCGGGGCGGCCCCGCGTCCGCTGGTGAACACGGCGCGCTGAGTGACCCGGCGAAGCCGAGCGGCACCGTTCCTCCCGTCGGCGCCGAGCCGCCGCTGGCCGGCGGCGCGATGGCCGGAGGCCGGGCCCGCTGTCAGACCGCGATCTCGGCCAGTGCCGCCAGGACGTCCTCGGCACGTCCTCGGCCAGCAGGCTGTCAGACCGCGATCTCGGCCAGCGCCGCCGGGACGTCCTCGGCCAGCAGGCCGGGCAGGAAGCCGATCAGGTCCAGGGTGAAGCGGACCATGCCCGCGGCCGGGGCGGCCACCCGCACCGGGGCGCCCCGGTCGCTGAACACCGTGATCACCCGGTCCAGGCACAGCAGGCCGGCGCTGTCCAGGAACGTCGTCTCGGAGAGGTCCACGACGACGCCGGTCGAGGCGCGGACGCTCACGAGCACGTCGCGCTCGACGAGGGGCGCGGTGGCGTGGTCGATCTCGCCGACCAGCTGGACGACCTCGCAACCTCCGGCGCAGTACACCCGGACCTGACGCTCGCCGCTCACTCTGCACGCCTTCCGGGGCTGACGGTGCGGCGCATCAGGACCGTGGTGCCGGCGCCGCGGTCGATCACCAGGTCGTGCATGACCCGGCCGATCAGCGTCAGGCCGCGGCCCCGCTGCAGGGCGGAGCGGGGCGGGCGCCACTGGCCGGAGTCGGCCACCCGGACCGCGACCGCGTCGCCGTCGACCTGGGCGAGCACCCCGACCGACCGCCCCTCGTCGAAGTCGTAGCCGTGCTCGATGGCGTTGGCCACCGCCTCGGCCGTGGCCAGCACGATGCCGAACCGGTCGTAGTCGCCGACGCCCTGGGCGGCCAGCCAGCGCTCCAGCGCCGCGCGCAGCCCGGCCAGCTCCGACATGCGGGCCGGGACCTCGGCCCGGAACGGCGCCGCGTCGGCGAAGTCCAGGGCGAGCAGGCACATGTCGTCGTCGCCGGCCGGCCGCATCGCGTCGCTGAGCCGGCCGGCCAGCGCGGGCAGCGGGGTCTGCCGGTGCTCGGCGGCCAGCTCGGCCAGCCGGTCGAGGCGCTGCTGCAGCCGCTCGCCGCGGCGCTCCACGAGGCCGTCGGTGTAGAGCAGCAGCCGCGAGCCGCGGGGCACGGTGAGCGACGCCTCGGCGCGGGCCCGGCCGGCCGCGGTGGCGCCCAGCGGGCCGGAGCGGGCCCGCCACAGGTAGGTCGGCACCCCGCCCGGCTCGATCAGCAGCGGCGGCAGGTGCCCGGCGCAGGCGTATCGCAGCTCGCCGCTGTCCAGCGACAGCTCCGCGTAGGCGAGCGTCGTCATCTGCCCGGCCGCGAACGAGGCGACGAACTCGTCCATGTGCCGCAGCACCGCGGCCGGCCCGTCCTGGGCGGTGGCCAGGGCGCGCACGGCGCTGCGCAGCTGGCCCATGGCGCTGGCCGCGTGCAGGCCGCGCCCGACCACGTCGCCGACCACGATGCCGACGCTCTCGGCCGAGGTGGCGAAGACGTCGTACCAGTCGCCGCCGACCTCCAGCGTGTGCACCGCGGGGCGGTACTCGGTCACCACGCGGTACCGCGGATCCTGCGGGCACGTCCCGGACAGCAGGCTGCGCTGTAGCGTGTCGGCGACCTCCCGGTCCCGCTCGGCCAGCCGCGCGTTGTCCAGCGACAGCGCGGCCCGGTCGGCGAGGTCGGCCAGGAAGTCGGGCCCGACGCCGGCCCGCCCGGCACTGCCGGGGGTGTCCTGCTCCGCGGCGGTCAGCAGCAGCGTGCCGAGGACCGTGTCGCGGGCCCGCAGCGGCAGCACCATGGCCCGCCGGCCGTCGGTGGCGATGAGCGGCACCCCGGTCAGCCGGCCGGCCCGCCCGGCCGTGTGCACGGCGGCGAGCACGTCGGTGGGGACGGTCCAGCCGTCGGCGCCCCCCGGCGCCGAGGCCTGTCAGCCGGCCTCCTCCAGGTCGATCTGGGCGTACCCGGCGATCTCCGGGACCAGCAGCTCGACCAGGCGGCGGGCCCGGCCCGCGCAGCCGGCGGTCTCGGCGAGGGCGCGGCTGAGCCGGGCCAGGAAGCCCGACTGCCGGGCCCGCCGGGTGGTCTCCTCCAGCAGCCGGATGCGGTCCAGGGCCTGCCCGGCCTGCCGCCCGATGGTGCGCATGAGCTCGATCGCCCCGTCGTCCAGCGCGTCGGCGCCGCCGAACTCGAAGGACACCACCCCGAGCACCCGCACGTCGGCCACCAGCGGGGTGACGATCCGCACGCCGCCCGCGGCGGCGTCCACCACGACGTCGAGCCGCCCGGCCGCCTGCGCCTCCGGGCCGGGGTCGTCGAGCGAGACCAGCGGCCCCGCCCCGGCCAGCGGGCGCAGCGCGGCCGCCGTCTCGTCCAGCAGGAACACCCGGGTCCGGGTGGCCGCGAAGGCCTCGGCGCCGACCCGCTCGATCGGCCCGGCGATCTCCTCGGCCCGCTCCAGCGCGGCGCAGCGCAGCACCGTGTCCTGCAGCAGCCGGACCCGGGTCGCGTTGCGCTCGGCCCGGCGCCGCTCGGCGAGCAGTTCCCGCTCGTAGGCACGCCGGTCGGCGGCGTCGAACACGGTCAGTCCCGCACGAAGGAGGGCACGGTGTTGCGTTCCGCAACGCTCACGTGCGGTGACGCTACCCGGGCTCACCGTGCGGAGTAAAGTACGCGGCGGCCTGAAGCTGGTCGGGCCCGGCGGCCCGGCTCATCCCGGGCGCAGGTGGCCGTCACAGCTGCCGTCGGTCGACTTCGTGCCGTCCGGGCAGACCACGTTCACCCAGGTGGTGCCGCCAAGGCGGGCGCCGTCGAGGCGGGCGCCGCGCAGGTTGGAGTCGGTGAGCGTGGCGCCGGTCAGGTCGGCCCCCCGAGCGTCGGCGCCGTGCAGGTCGGTCCGCACGAAGGCGACCGCGCGCAGGTCGGCGCCGCGCAGCCGGGCCTGGGCCAGCCCGACGTCGGTCAGCGTGCTGTCGCGCAGGTCGGCGCCGCCGAGGTCGGCCCGGGTCAGCTTCACGCCGGTGAACTCGGCCGACCGGGCCACCGCCAGGCTGAGATCGGCGCCGGTCAGGTCCACGTCGGTCATCGCGCCGTCGCGCAGCGTGGCCCGGTGCAGGTTGGCCCCGCTCAGGTTGGCCGAGCCGACGGGGCCGTCCACCGTGGACCGCTCGAGGTTCGCGCAGCGCAACGGCTTGCCGTCGAGGTCGACCGCGGTGACCGTCTGCCCGCCGAGGTCCGCCGCCCGGTCGGCGGTGCAGCGCCGCCCGTGGTCGGCGCCGTGCCCGCGCCCGAGCACCAGCGCCCCGGCGACCAGGGCGACCGCCATGAGGGTGAGCGCGCCGACGGTGCGCCGGGTCGGCATGCCTCCATGGTGGCCGGCGCCGGCGCCCCGGCCGGATGAGCCGCCGGGTGTTACCTTGCGGTAATGACGAGAGCGCTGGTGCTCGGTGGCGGCGGCATGACCGGCATCGCCTGGGAGTTCGGGATCCTCGAGGGCCTGCGCCGGGCCGGCGTCACCCTGGCCGACGCGGACGTGATCATCGGTACGTCGGCCGGCTCCGTCGTCGGCGCGGTGCTCGCCGCCGGGGTCGACCTGGCCGACGCGGTCGCATACCAGCGCGCGGCGGCGGTCGGCGCCGCCCCGGCCGTCGACGTGACCCCGGCGCTGGCCGCGTTCGCGCTGCTGGCCGACCGCTCGCGTCCCCGCGCCGAGGCGATGGCCGAAGTCGGCCGGATGGCCCTCGCCGCGCCGACCGGCGACGAGGCGGCCCACGTCGCCCGGCTGCGCGCCCAGCTGCCGGTGGCCGAGTGGCCCGACCGCGACCTGCGCATTGCCGCCGTGGACACCGCGGACGGCGAGCCGGCGATCTTCGACCGGGCCGGTGGGGCGCCGCTGCCGCTCGCCGTGGCCGCCAGCTGCGCCGTGCCGTGCGTGTTCCCGCCGGTGACGATCGGCGAGCGGCGGTACATGGACGGCGGCGTGCGTTCGGGCACCAACGCAGATCTCGCCGCCGGGGCCGCCGCGGTGATCGTGGTGGCCCCGATGGGCGCGCTGCTGGCCCCCGTCATCCGGCGGGAGATCGCCGCCACGGGCGCGCACCGCAGCCTGGTCGTCGAGCCCGACGAGCAGGCGGTCGAGGCGATCGGCCCCAACGTGCTCGACCCCTCCCGGCGGGCCGCGGCCGTCGACGCCGGCCTGCGCCAGGGCGCGGCGCTGGCCACCGCTGCCCGAGAGGTGTGGGCCGGCTAACGCCCCAGCAGCGCGCCGACCAGCTCGCCCAGGGGGCCGCTCAGGTCCTCCTCGCCGGCCGACATCAGCGGCTCGAGGGCCCCGGAGACGCGCAGCAGCACGATGCCCAGCGACGCGGCCAGCACCATCTGCGCCCGCAGCAGCGTCTCGTCGTCGCCGGGGCGCCACCCGGCCGCCGCGGCCAGGCGCTCGGCCGAGGTGCGCAGCACGCCGCGGCGGATCTCGTCGGCGCGCTCGTCGCCGGAGGAGCGCAGCAGCAGCATGAGCTGGCCCGTGGGGCCGTGCGGGCCGACGGTGGCGACCTGGGCGGCGATGATCTGCGGCACGCGATCCAGAGCAACGTCGCCCGCCTCGTGGCGGAGCTCGTCGACCGCCGCGGTCAGGCAGGCCTCGAACAGGCCCTCCTTGGACTCGAAGTAGCGGGCGATGAGGGCGACGTTGACGCCCGCCTCGTCGGCGATGTCGCGCAGGGTCGTGGTGTTGTAGCCGTCCCGCGCGAAACGGTCGCGGGCCGCCTCCAGCAGCAGCCGTCGGGTCTTCGCGGCGTCCCGGCGGCGGGGCCGGGTGTCGGGGGCGGCGGTCATGATCCCAGGGTACCCAGGCCCGTCGTGTGATGTAAACCATCGTTGACTTAGCTTCGCCGGGCGCACTAGGTTCAAGTCAACATTCGTTTACTTATCCTCCGGGGACCCTCATGACCGAGACACGAACCGGGCGGCACGGCAACTCCACGCTGGTGGTGCTGTTCCTGTCGCTGGGCGGCCTGGCCTTTTCGGTGCTGCAGTCGCTGGTCGCGCCGGCGCTGCCGGTCATCGGCCAGGACCTGCACGCCTCCACCGGCGACGTCAGCTGGATCCTGACCGCCTACCTGCTGGCCGCCTCGGTCCTCACGCCGATCCTGGCCCGGCTCGGCGACATGGTGGGCAAGCGCCGCGTGCTGCTCGTCGTGCTGCTCATCCTGGCCGCCGGCACGCTGGCCGCCGCCCTGGCGCCGAACCTCGGCGTGCTCATCGCGGCCCGTGCCCTGCAGGGTGCGGCCGGCGCGATCCTGCCGCTGTCCATCGGCATCGTGCGCGACGAGCTGCCCCGCGAGCGGGTCGGTGTGACCGTCGGGCTGCTCTCGGCGATCTTCGGCATCGGTGCGGGCCTGGGCATCGTGGCCGCCGGCCCGATCGTCGACCACCTGTCATGGCAGTGGCTGTTCTGGCTGCCGCTGGTGCTCATCGCCGTGGCCCTGGCCGGCGTGGCGTTCGGCGTGCCGGAGTCGCCGGTGCGCACCCCGGGCCGCCTCGACGTGCTCGGCGCGGTCATCCTGTCGGCGTCGCTGGTGGCGCTGCTGCTGGCGATCAGCAAGGGCCGGGAGTGGGGCTGGGGCGAGCCGAAGACCGTCGTGCTGCTGGCCGCCGGCGTCGTCCTGCTCGTCGTCTTCGCCCTCGTCGAGCTGCGCATGAGCAGCCCGCTCATCGACATGCGCCTGATGGGCATCCGTGGCGTGTGGACCACCAACGTGGTCGGCCTGACCTTCGGCTTCGCGATGTTCGGCACGTTCCTGCTCATCCCGACGCTGCTCGAGCTGCCCGAGGCGACCGGCTACGGCTTCGGCAAGACGGTCTCCGAGGCCGGGCTGTTCCTGCTGCCGACCACGCTCATGATGCTCGTCTTCGGGCCGCTGTCCGGCCTGCTGGAGCGCCGCTTCGGGCCGAAGGTGCCGCTGACCCTGGGCGCGGTCGCGGTGGTCGTCGCCTTCGCCGTCCCGGCCCTGGCCCACGGCGCGCTGTGGCACCTGCTGCTGTCGGGCGTGCTCACCGGCATCGGCATCGGCCTGGTTTTCGCGGCTATGTCCAACGCCATCATCGAGACCGTGCCGGCCACCCAGACCGGCGAGGCCACCGGCGTCAACGCCATCGTGCGGACCGTCGGCGGCAGCATCGGCAGCGCGGTCGTGGCCGCCGTCGTGACCTCCGACACCACCCCGCGCGGCCTGCCGACCGACCGCGCGTTCACCACCGGCTTCTGGGTCTGCGCGGGCGTCGCCGCCCTGGCCGTGGTGGCCGCCCTCGCCCTGCCGGGCGCCCGGCGCCGCCACGACGAGGCGGTCGCGCACGGCGTGACCGACCTGCCGGAGCAGGAGCGGGTCAGCTCCTGAGGCCGGCCATGACCGACACGCCGAACGCCGTCAGGTCCTCGACCAGCGGCTCCGGCGGGTCGGTCATGCCGTGCCAGACCCAGTCGATGATGACCTCGCTCACCCCCGCGATCAGCGCCAGGAGCACCCGCTCGCAGCGCGTCGGATCGCGGGGGACGGGCAGCACCGGCCGGGCCGGCTCGCCGAGGAACCGCGCGTCCCGGCGCAGCACGCCCCGCCGGTGCAGCTCCATCCGCGGCGCGCATGCCGCCCTGGCCGCGGGCCCGGACCGACTCGTCCAGCTCGTACCCGGCCGCCTCGATGCCTCGCCCTCATGACCGGCACCTTCACCCGCACCGCGGCCTGGGACCTGGCTCTGTGGTCCCCGCTCTTTCTGGTCTGGGGGCTGCTCTGGGCGGCGACCGCACTGACCTACAGCCGTCGGTCACGGTTGTGGCCGATCGCATCGCGGTGATCGCCCGCCGACTCGGACACCAAAACCGGAACGGCCGGCGCAGCCCGCCATCACCGCGGCGGCGGTTCTCGTGGCGTCGAAGGTCTTGCACCGGATGGAAGACTGTCGCCATGAGCGCGCCCCGCCAGCCGGATCTCGCCTGCATCGCCAACCTGCGCGCGCTGTACGAGTCCGACCCGCACGAGCTGGCCGTCGTCGTGCTGTGGCTGGGCTGCGCGGCGACCGCGCACGAGCCGCGCTCGGTGCTGTACGTAGACAAGGTGTTCCGCCAGATCGCCCAGGGCGTCCCGCAGCTGCAGCGGGTCTCGCTGCTGCAGGCCTCGCCGCACGCGGCGCCGGTGCGTGACATCGTCTACGAGGCGGTGCAGGTGCTGGAGCACAACCGGCTGGTGCTGTGGCGCTATCACGGCGCCGAGCACGTGAACGAGGAGATCACGCTGACCCGCCTGGGCCGGGCCGCGCTGCTCAGCGGGGACATCCCGCGGTATCTCACCCGCTGACCCCGGGCCGGACGAGCCCTGTCCGGGGCCGCCGCCGATCTGCGTTGAGCCTCACACTGCTTTTCCTATCGGTAAAGTGGTTATGATCGCGGCCATGCGACCCGCGACCCTTCTCCTCGCGGCCGGGCTGAGCGCCGTCCTGGCCACCGCGGCCGGCTGCGCCCCGGCCGACGACACCACCGCGGCGCCCGCGAGCGGCGGTCCCACCAGTGCCGGTGCCTGCGCCCCGGCGCAGCTCAAGACCGTCGCCGCGGGCAAGCTGACCATCGGCACCGACGACCCGGTGTACCCGCCGTGGTTCGCCGACAACAAGCCCGAAAGCGGACAGGGCTTCGAGTCCGCGGTTGCCTACGCCGTGGCGCAGAAGCTCGGCTACGCCAAGGACCAGGTGGCCTGGACCCGTGTCACGTTCAACAACGCGATCGCGCCCGGGCGCAAGACGTTCGACTTCGACATCAACGAGTTCTCCATCACCGACGAGCGCAAGCAGGCGGTGGACTTCTCCTCGCCGTACTACGACGTCACGCAGACCGTCATCGCGCTGAAGAGCTCGAAGATCGCCGGCGCGAAGACGATCGCCGACCTCAAGGGGGCCAAGCTCGGCGCCCAGGTCGGCACGACCAGCTACCGATCGATCACCGAGGTGGTCAAGCCCACGGGCCAGCCGTCGGTGTACAACAACAACGACGACGCCAAGAAGGCGCTGCAGAACGGTCAGATCGACGGGCTCGTCGTGGACCTGCCGACCGCCTTCTACATCACCTCGGCCGAGATCGACAACGCGGTGATCGTCGGGCAGCTGCCGCAGGTGTCGGGCACGCCGGAGCAGTTCGGGCTGGTGCTCGACAAGGGCTCGCCGCTCACCGGCTGCGTGAGCGGGGCGGTCGACGCCCTGCGTTCCGACGGCACGCTGAAGAAGCTCCAGCAGCAGTGGCTCTCGGCGACCCAGGGCGCCCCGGCGCTGAGCTGATGCCGGCGTCCTTTCCGTTCGAGCGTTCTGCGGTCGCGCTCGGGCGCGAGGCGTACCGCCGCCGGCAGACGGTCCTGTCGGTGGCGGTCGCCGCCGTGTCCACCGCCGTGGTGGGCGTGTTGCTGGTCGTGGCCGTCACCGGGGCGCCGGGATGGCCACGGGTGCGGGACAGCTTCTTCGACCCGCACACGGCGCGCGCGGCGCTGCCGGCGGTGCTGCGCGGGCTGTGGCTCAACGTCGAGCTGCTGCTGTTCTGCGCGGCCGGCGCGGTGCTGCTCGGGCTCGGCATCGCGACGCTGCGCACGCTGCGGCGCCCCGTGTTCTTCCCGCTGCGGGCGATCGCGACGGGGTACACGTACAGCTTCCGGGGCCTGCCCCTCATCATCACCATCTACCTCTTCGCCTTCGGGGTGCCCGGCCTGCGGCTGGGCGGCACGCCGGGGGTCCTCGTGCTCGGCGGGGCGGCCCTCGTGCTGACCTACGGCGCCTACATCGCGGAGGTGTTCCGGGCCGGCATCGAGTCGGTCCACCCTTCGCAGCGCGCGGCGGCGCGGTCGCTGGGGCTGACCTACCGCCAGACCATGCGCCACGTGGTGCTCCCGCAGGCGCTGCGGCGCATCGCCCCGCCGCTGCTCAACGACCTCGTGGCGATGCAGAAGGACGTCGGGTTGATCTCGCTGGCCGGCCCGATCGACGCCATCCGGGCCGCGCAGATCGAGACCTCGGTGTCGTACAACTACACCCCGTACGTCGTCGCCGGCGTGCTGTTCGTGCTGCTGGCCATCCCGCTGGTGGCGGTGACCGACTGGGTCACCCTGCGCGCGGCCCGCCGCCAGTCAGGAGATCAGGGCCTATGACCGCCGTCCTGTCCGTCGAGGCCGTGCACAAGCTCTTCGGCGCCCGGCACGTGCTGCGCGGCATCTCCCTCGACGTGGCCGAGCACGAGGTGGTGGCGCTCATCGGGGCCAGCGGCTCGGGCAAGTCCACGCTGCTGCGCTGCGTCAACCTGCTCGAGCCGGTCGACGACGGCACCATCCGGCTGGACGGCGAGGACATCACCGACCCGCGGGTGGACCCCGACCGCGTCCGTCGCCGGGTCGGTCTGGTGTTCCAGGCGTTCAACCTGTTCCCGCACATGACCGTGCTGGCCAACGTGACCCTCGCCCCGCGCCGGGTGCACCGGGTGCCGGCCGCGGAGGCGCGCGACCGGGCGATGGCGCTGCTGGCCCGCATCGGCCTGGAGGGCCTGGCCGGCGCCTACCCGGACCGGCTCTCCGGCGGCCAGCAGCAGCGGGTGGCGATCGTCCGCGCCCTCATGAACTCGCCGCGGCTGCTCCTGCTCGACGAGGTCACCTCCGCGCTCGACCCCGAGCTGGTGGGGGAGGTGCTCGCGCTGGTCCGCGACCTGCGGGCCGAGGGCACGACCATGCTGCTGGCCACGCACGAGATGGCCTTCGCCCGCCAGGTCGCCGACCGGGTCTGCTTCCTCGACGGCGGCACCCTGGTCGAGCAGGGGCCGCCGGAGCAGGTGCTCGGCGACCCCCAGCAGGCCCGGACCCGTCAGTTCCTGTCCCGCCTGGTGAGCTGATCCTGCCTGGTCGGGTTGATCCTGCCTGGGTCAGCCGACCGGCGGCAGGTCGAGGTGCTCGCGCAACGTGGTGCCCTCGTACTCGGTGCGGTACACGCCGCGCTCCTGCAACTGTGGGACGAGCCGGTCCACCACGTCCTCGACCGTGCCCGGCAGCAGCTGCGGCAGCAGGTTGAACCCGTCCACCGCGCCGGTGCGCACGTAGTGCGCCCACTCGTCGGCCACCTGCCCGGGCGTGCCGACGAACGCGCCGTGCCCGGGCGTCACCTCGATGACGAGGTCCCGGATCGACAGGTTGCGCGCGGCGGCCAGTTCCCGCCACTGCCGGACCCGCTCGAGCTTGCCGCTGCGCATCTCGATCGGGATCGTGCCGCGGGACGGGTCGAGCTCCCCGTCGGCCGGCTCGATGTCCGGCAGCGGGCCGTCCGGGTCATAGCCGGACAGGTCCTTGCCCCAGAACTGCTCGAGATAGGCGATGGCCCGCGGGCCGGTGGTCTGCTCGCGGCGGATCCACGCCGCCTTCTCCTCGGCCTCCGCCGCGGTGTCGCCGAGCACGACCGACGCCCCGGGCAGGATGCGCACCGCGTCCGGGGCGCGCCCGTGGGCCACCAGCCGGGCCCGCAGGTCGGTGGCGTAGGCGACCGCCTTGTCGTAGTCGGTGTTGGCCGAGAACACCACGTCGGCGTGGCGGGCGGCCAGGTCGCGCCCGCCGGGGGAGTCGCCGGCCTGGAAGATCACCGGGCGCCCCTGCGGGCTGGCCGGCACGGTCGCCGCCGCGCGCAGGTCGACGAGGTCGGTGTGGCGCTCGACGACCTCGCCGGGCCGGGCCGCCCACAGCGCCTTGGCCGTCTCGACGAACTCGCCGGCCCTCTCGTAGCGCCGCTCGTGCGCCAGCCAGCCGCCGTGGCGGAAGTTGGCCCCGGTCCACGCATTGTCGGTGGTCACGACGTTCCAGCCGGCCCGGCCGCCCGACACCAGGTCGAGGCTCGCCAGGCGCCGGGCCAGATCCGCCGGGAAGTTGTACGTCGTGTTCTGCGTGGCGACCAGCCCGATGCGCTCCGTCGCCGCGGCGAGCGCCGTGAGCTGGGTGATCGCGTCCGGGCGCCCGGCCACGTCGAGGTCGTGGACCCGGCCGCGGTTCTCCCGCACCCGCAGGCCCTCGCCGAGGAAGAACGCGTCGAACAGCCCGCGCTCCAGGGTCTGCGCGACGTGCACGAACGTGTCGATGTGGGTGTGCGACGCGAAGTCCGGCCGCGTCCACAGCAGGTTCGGCCCGACGCCGGTGAAGAAGACGCCGAGGTGCAGCCGGCTCATGCCGTCACCTCCGCTGCGCTCCGGCGCCGGCCTGAGCCAACCCTGTGCCTATTATTCGCGGCCCCTCCGCTTCGCTTCGGACCCCTCATGCTGTTTCCCTTCCGGTGGTGGCGTAGCGGTTCTCGGGGCGGGGCAGGCCGAGCGTCTCGCGCAGGGTGGCGCGCAGCGGCGGCTTGTCCACGGTGGACAGCCACGCCAGGTCGTCGTCGGGCGCCGCCGGGTGCAGCCGCACGCCGTCGACGACGCCGTCCAGGGCGGCGAGCAGTTCCGGCAGGGGCCGCGGGCCGGCGACGTCGGCGAAGACCAGCGGGGCGCCCTCGGCCCGGGCGAGCTCGGCCCGGCGCCGCACCTCGTCGATCGGGCCGTCACCGACCAGCGCCACGTCCAGCCGCCCGGTGACCCCGAGGGTGTCCGCCCCGAGCACGACGAGCTGCCCCTGCGGCGGCCGCGGCGTGATGAGCGGCCCGGCGATGGAGAACGTGGCGCCCTCGAAGTTGACGTGGTGCACCCGGTCGCGGTCCAGGAACCGCCCGCTCGGCACGTCCCGGATCACGGCGTCGTCCTCCCACGAGTCCCACAGCCGCCGCGCCACGTCGATGACGTCGTCGACCTCGCGGCGCAGCCCGGCGGCGTCCAGCGGCGCCCGCCCGATGGTGGCCAGCGCCTCCTCGGTGTTGGCGGCGCCGACCACCCAGGCCGCGCGCCCGAGCGACGCGTGGTCGAGGCTGGCCAGCTGGGTGGCGAGGTGGAACGGCTCGGTCGCGGTGACGTGCAGCTGCGGGGCAAGGCCGATCCGCGCGGTACGCCGGGCCAGGAACGCCGCCCGCACCCCCGCCTCGATCCGCGCGCCCCCGCCGATCGGTTCGTCGGCCAGCGTGACGAGCGCGACGCCGGCCTCCTCGGCGGCAGCCGCGGCGCGGGCGAGGGCCTCGATGTCGGCGGGGTCGCGCCCACCGCCGAGCTCCAACGCGACGTGCAGGGTCATGGTCGGGCTACCTCCAATGCCTCGTGTGGTGATGTCTCGTCGGACGGCCGGTCCCGGTCCCGGTCGCGGCCCGGCCGGTCGCGGTCGGCGATGGCGAAGACGAGCGCGAGCAGCACCAGGCCGAGGCACAGCAGCACGCCGTGCAGCAGTGCGGTCCGGCCGTCGGCGGCCCCGCCGAGGAAGAGCGCGGTGGCCGCGGCGATGCCGACGGCGGCCGCGAGGCGCTGCGAGAGTTGCAGGATCGCCGCGCTCAGGCCGTTGGCGCCGGGCGGGGCGTGCTCGAGGGTGAGCGCCTGGTTGGGGGCGTTGACGAGCCCGCCGGCCACGCCGGTGACGAGCTGCCCGGCGGCGAGCGCGACGATCAGCGCGGTGTCCGAGCCCGACCGGCCGGGTAGCAGCGCCACGGCGGCGGCGTCCACCCCGACGCCGGCGACCGCCGCCACGAGCGCGACGGTCACGCCGGGCCGGCCGTAGCGGGCCACCATGGACGCGCCGAGGGCCGAGGCGGCGGCGAAGCCGAGCGCGCTGGGCAGCGACATGGCCGCGGCGGCGAGCGGTGGCAGGCCGAGGTCCTCCTGCAGGTACAGCGAGAGCACGAGGTTGAGCGCGAGGGTGGCGCCGAAGTAGCACATGGCCACGAGGGTGCCGAGCACGTAGCCGCGGCTGCGGATCAGCGCCGGCAGCAGCAGCGCGGTGCGGCCCCGCGCGGTGTAGCGCCGCTCCCAGGCGACCAGCCCCGCCACGGCCAGCGCGGCGAGGACCGCCCAGCGCCAGCCGCCGGGGGTGCCGACCAGCGGCAGGATCGCGCCCAGGGTGGCCACCCCGAGCAGCAGCAGCCCGGGCAGGTCCAGGTCGGTCCGGCGGGCGGACGGGCGGCCGGGCGGCAGCACGCGCAGCGCGAGCGGGATCGTGACGAGGGCGAAGGGCAGGTTGGCCAGCAATACCAGGCGCCAGCCGGGGTCGGGGCCGGCCAGCTGCAGGATGAGGCCGCCCAGGGGCGGGCCGATCGAGGCGGACAGGCCGCCGATGGCCGCGTAGGCGCCCAGCGCCCGGGCCCGCGCCTTGCCCCGGAAAAGATCCTGGAAGAGGCCGATGATCTGCGGGTTGACCGTGCCCGCGCCGGCGCCCTGGACCAGCCGCGCCGCCGCCACCAGCCAGGCCCGGTCGGCACAGGCGGCGGCGATCCCGCCGGCGGCGAAGAGGGCGATCCCAGCGGCGAAGAACGCCCGCCGGCCGAACATGTCGCCGAGCCGGCCGGCCGGGACGAGCGCCAGGCCGAAGGTGAGCGAGTAGCCGGCCATCACCCACTGCAGGGTGGCGTCGCTCGCGCCCAGGGAGGCGCGCATGGCCGGCAGGTTGACGGTGAGGATGGCCTGGTCCAGCAGGGTTGTCCAGCCCGCGCCGAGGCACACGAGCAGGATCAGGCGGTGCCCGCGGTCCACCCTCAGCGGGCCGCGCGGCCGGAGATCCGGCGCAGCTGCAGGTCCGTGGCCAGCTCCGCCCAGAGCGACGCCTCCTGCGGGCCGGCGCGCCCGGGCGGCTCGTCCGCGAGGCTGAGAAGCCAGTCGACCGGCGCGGTCAGCAGCCTGGTCATGAGTCGCCGCAAGCGCATAGGGACGACGTTATCACTTTTCCTATCGGAAAGATAGGAAAGCCCCTGGGGTTGGTCCTCGGTTACGGCAGGGTCGGCCACTCGCGCGCGGTCCCTCTCCCAGGCGTCACCGGAATGACCCGTGCGGTCGGCAACGGACGCCTTACCATCTCGGCGTGCATCTCACGAATCGCCCGTCCGGCGCCCGGGTGGGCGGCATCTGGCTGCCGGAGCGCAGTGCAGGGGCCGCGGACCGTTTGGCTGAGCGGAGGTGGCGGCGTGGCTGACGTTCGGCCTGGGGTTTTCGGCGTCCTGTTGCGCCAGTGGCGGGAGCGGCGCGCGCTCACCCAGGAGGAGCTCGCGGCGCGGGCCGGGCTGACCGTGAACGCGATCGGTGGTCTGGAGCGCGGGGTGCGGCGGCGGCCGTACCCGCACACGGTCCGCGCCCTCGCCGACGGGCTCGGCCTGACCGAGGCCGAGTTCCAGGAGCTGGCCGCGTCCGTCGCCGCGCCGGCCGTCCCGCCCCCGGCGTCGCGGCTCATCGGCCGGGACGAGGAGGCGGCGGCGATCCTGGGGCTGCTGTCCGCGCGGCGGCTCGTCACGCTCACCGGCCCGGGCGGGGTCGGCAAGACCAGCCTGGCCCTCGACGTCGTGGCGCGGGCCGCCGGGCAGTTCCCGCACGGGCACGTCGTGGTCGAGCTCGCCGCCGTGCGCGACCCGGCCCGGCCGCGTGACTCGGCCCGGCTGCGCGACTCGGCTGGGGTGCTGGAGGAGGCGGCCCGTCGGCTGGGTGTGCCCGAGCGCCGGCCCGGGCCTCTGCTCGACGCGCTCGCCGCCCACCTCGCCGGCCGCCGCCTGCTGCTCGTGCTGGACAACCTGGAGCACCTGCCGGGCGCGGCCGACGCCGTGGCCGCCCTCGTCGCGGCCTGCCCCGACCTGGTTGTGCTGGCCACCAGCCGGTCACCGCTGCGCATCCGGGCCGAGCACGAGGTGGTGGTCGAGCCGCTCGAGGGGCCCGACGCGTGGGCGCTGGACGACCCGGCGGGCGTGGCCGGCGCGCCGGCGGTGGCGATGTTCCTCGACCGGGCCGCCGCCATGGGCGCCCCGCTGACCGTGACCGCGGACAACGCCCCGACCATCGCCGCGATCTGCTGGCGCCTGGACGGCCTGCCGCTGGCCCTGGAGCTGGCCGCCGCCCGGGCCCGGCTGCTGGAGCCGGCCGCCCTGCTGGAGCGGCTGGACGAGGCCATGTCCGCCGGGGCCCTGCGTGACCTGCCGGAGCGGCAGCAGACCGTGCGGGACACGGTCGACTGGAGCCACGACCTGCTCGACGCGGACCAGCGCCGCCTGTTCGCCCGGCTGGCCGCCTTCCGGGCGCCGTTCACGGTGGAGGCGGCCGAGGCGGTCGGCGGCACGGGCCTCGCCGGGCTGACCGCGCTCGTGGAGCAGTCCCTGCTGACCCGCGTGCCGCCGGGGGCCGACGGGCGGACGCGGCTGCGCATGCTGGGGCCGATCCGGCAGTACGCCCGGCAGCGCCTCGCCGCCTCGCCCGACGCCGCGCCGACGGCCGACCGGCACGCGGAGCACTTCCTCGCCGAGTCCCTGGGGGCCGCCGGCGACCTGCGCGGGCCGGGCCTGATCGGGCGGCTCGACGGCCTCGAGCGCTCCCACGCCGACCTGGCCGCGGCGGCCGAGCACCTCCTCGCGGCCGGCCGCGCCGCCGAGGTCGCGGCGATGGTGTGGGCCGTCTGGCCGTACCTCGCCCTGCGCGCCCACGCCACCGAGGCCCTCGGCTGGCTCGGCCCCGCCCTGTCCTCCGGCGGGTCCGGGAGCCCCGCGCTCGCCGCGAGCGGGGTGTTGTCCTACGTCCTGGGAGACCTCGACCGGGCGCGGGCCGACACCGCCACGGCGCTGCGCGCCGGCGCATCCGTGGAGACGGCCGCGTTCGCGGGGCTGGCCGCGGTGTTCGTCGGGGACGGGCCCGGCGCGCGGCGGATCGTGGCGGAGGTGGCCGAGCCGGACGGTGCCGATCCGGCCGGGCGGTGGGCCTGGGCGCTGCTGCTCGGGGTGCGGGCGCAGATCGCCATCCTCGCCGCCGATCTCGCCACCGCCGGGCGCCGGCTGGAAGAGGCCGAGCGGGTCGCCCGCGGCACGGACAACGCGTTCGCCATCGCGCTCGTGCTCAACATGCGGGCCACCGTCGCCGAGGCCGGGGGCGACCTGCCGGCCACCGCCGGCCTGCTCGCCGAGTCGGTGACGCGCTCGGCGGCGGCGGGCAGCCGGTGGACGCTCGCCTACGCGCTGCCCGCGCTCGCCGCGGCGGCCCACCGCCTCGGCGCCCCGCGCGCGGCCGCGGTCCTGCTGGGCGCCGCCGCGACCGTC
>NZ_JBFAZW010000123.1:0-31771 GCF_040682015.1 Dactylosporangium sp. NPDC051485 | reverse complement strand
GGGTGGCCGACCTCGGCGCCGTGCGCGCCCGCCCCGCCCCTGCCCGTTAGCACCGGGTGCTGCTCACCGGCGGCACCGGGTTCATCGGCGCGCACCTGCTGGCCGAGCTGCTGTCCCGGCCGACGGTGCACGTCGTCTGCCTCGTCCGCGCCGCCGACGTGCCGGCCGCGCGCGAGCGGCTGCGGGCCGCGCTGCGGCACTATCGGCTCGCCGAGGCGCTGCCCCGCTTCGACTACGCGCTGGGGTACGGCCAGCTGCGCATCATCGCCGGCGACCTCGCGGCGCCGGAGCTCGGGCTGCCGCACGGCGTCTTCGTCCGCCTCGCGCACGAGGTCGACGCCGTGCTGCACGCCGGGGCACGCGTGAACTTCCTGACCGACTACGCGGGCCTGCGGGCCGACAACGTGCTCGGCACGCGCGAGCTGCTGCGCCTGGCCCTCACCGGCGACGGTTGCCGGCTGCACGTGCTGTCCAGCTTCAGCGTGTTCGGCGCCGACGAGCTCGCAGCGCACCGCGAGGCACCGATCGGCGAGGACCGCCTGCCCGACCCGGCGCGGCCGCCCGCCGACGGCTACAGCCGCTCCAAGCACGTCGTCGAGCACGTGCTCGAGGACTGCCGCCGCTACGGCCTCGACTCCGTCGTCTACCGGCTCGGCGAGATCTGGCCGCACAGCCGCACCGGCGTGGCCAACCCGGCCTCCATCGCGCACGCCCTGATCACCGCCGCCGCCCGCACCGGCATCGTCTTCCCCACCGCCGCCACCACCGACCACCTGCCCGTCGACCTGGTGGCCGGATACATCGCCAGCGCCGTCACCGGTCGCCGCCCGGCCGTCGACCGGGTCCACGTGCTGCGCCCCGGCCCGCTGCGCTTCGCCGACGTGTTCGACGCCCTCATCGACCGCGGCGCCGCCGAGCCGGACGGCTACCCGGCGTTCTGGGCCCGCCTGCACGATCTCCTCGAGCGCGACGGTGCCGACGACGCGCTGGTCCGCGCGGCGATGCTGCTGCCCGCCGCGCGTGGCGACGGCCCGGCCGCACCGGCCGCCCTCGACGCGATGTTCACCGACAGTTCACACCACTTCGCCGTCGCGCAGTTCACCAGCCATGCCCCGAGCATGGCGGCGCTGGTCACCCGCACCGCGCTGGACGACCTGACGCCATTCCTGGACGGGCTGGCGGACTCGGAGGCGGACGCCACCCTGGGAGCGCGACGATGAGCCGGGCCGCCCACGCGGGCGCCGCATCGGTGCGAGGATGCGGGCATGCTCGTGAATCCCGCGCTGTTGCTGGTGTTCCTCCTCGCGATCCTGCTCATCTGCATCACGCCCGGCCCGGACATGCTGTACATCGTCGCGACCTCGCTGAGCCAGGGCCCGCTCGCCGGGGTGGTCGCCTCGATCGGTATGGCCGTCGGGATGCTGGTGCACACGGTCGCGGTGACGCTCGGGCTCGCCGCGGTGCTGGCCGCCTCGCCGGTGCTCTACGAGGTGATCCGGTGGGGCGGGGCGGCGTACCTGGTCTTCATGGGCATCCAGGCGTGGCGGACCCGTTCGGAGCTCGCGGAGACGCCCGCGGCCGCGGACCCGGTGGCCACGCACCGGGTGCTGTGGCGGGCCACGGTCACCAACGTCCTCAACCCGAAGATCATCCTGTTCTACCTGGCGTTCCTGCCGCAGTTCGTCGACGCCGGACGCGGCCATCCCACGCTGCAGATGCTCGTCCTCGGCCTGACCTTCGTCGTGCTCGGCCTGCTGGTCGACTCGGTCATCGGGATCACCGCCGGGCGCCTCGGCCGGTGGCTGCGGCGGCGCCGGGGCGCCGGCACGATCCTCAACCGCATCGCCGGGACGGTCTTCATCGCGCTCGCGGTCCGGCTGGTGGTCTGACGTGCGCACCACCGCAACCCAACGACACCTGGAGCACAGCCATGCCCGAAACAGCAGAGCGCCACCCCGACGAGCCCGTGTTCGTGGTCGTGGTGAACCACGAGGAGCAGCATTCGGTCTGGCCCGCCGGGCGGGAGGTGCCCGCCGGCTGGCGGGAGACCGGCGTGCGGGGCACCCGCGCCGAGTGCCTCGCCCACATCGCGCAGGTCTGGACCGACCTGCGGCCGTTGAGCGTGCGCCGATGACCGGCCCCAGCCTCGAGGAGAAGCGGCGGGCGCTGCTCGAGCTGCGGTTGCGCCAGCGCCGGGCCGAGCAGGAACGGGTCGCCCCGGTGCCGCGCGACGGCGCGCTGGCGAGCTCCTTGCAGCAGGAGGGGCTGTGGTACCTGCACCAGCTGGACCCGGACTCGGCGGTGTACCACATCCCGCTGGCGCTGCGGCTGCGCGGCGCGCTCGACACCGGGGCGCTGCGCGAAGCACTGCGGCGGCTCGTGGCCCGGCACGAGAGCCTGCGCACCCGCTTCACCGCGGACGGCCGCCAGCTTGCCGACCCGCCGCCGTCCGACTGGCCGCTGCCGCTGACCGCGGTGCCCGAGGCCGGCGTCGAGGACTGGATCCGGGCCACGACCGACCGGCCGTTCGACCTGGCCGTCGCGCCGCTGCTGCGCACCGAGCTCGCCGAGGTCGGACCCGGCGACCACGTGCTGCTGCTGGTGCTGCACCACATCGTCGCCGACGGCTGGTCGCTGGGCATCCTGTGCGCCGAGCTGTCCGCGCTGCTGGCCGCCGGTGCGCAGGCCGGCTCGCTGGCCCCGCTGGACATCCAGCCCGCCGACCACGCCGCCTGGCAGCGCCGCCGGCTGTCCGGGGACACGCTCGAGGACCAGCTCGGCTACTGGCGGCGCACGCTGGAGGGCCTGGCGACGCTGGAGTTCCCGTCCGACCGGCCGCGGCCCGCCCAGCCGACCGGGGCCGGCGCGCTGCTGGCCCGGGCGCTGCCGGCCGGGCTCGCCGGACGCCTGCGCGCCCTCGCCGCCGCCGAGGGCGTGTCCTTCCTCGCCGTGCTGCTCGCCGGGTTCGTGACCGTGCTGCGGCGGCACACCGGCCAGGACGACATCGCCGTCGGCTCGGTCTTCTCGGGGCGCACCCGCTCCGAGATCGAGCCGCTGGTCGGGTTCTTCGCCAACACGCTCGTGCTGCGCACCAGCACGGCCGGCGATCCGGCCTTCCGTGAGCTGGTGCACCGCTGCCACGACACCGTGCTCGGCGCGTCCGCGCACCAGGAGGTGCCGTTCGGCCTCGTCGTCGACGCGCTGCAGCCCGAGCGGGTGCCCGGCCGCAACCCGCTGTTCCAGGTCAGCTTCACCCTGCAGGCCAAGGCCGTCACCGAGGCCGGGGTGAGCATCCCCGGCGTCGAGGTGCGCGCGCTGCCCCGCGAGGCGGCCAGCGCCCGCTTCGACCTGGCCGTCGCCGCCGAGGAGCGGCCCGGCGACGGCCTCGACATCACCGTCGAGTACTCCACCGAGCTGTTCGACGCCGGCCGCGTCGAGCGGCTCGTCGGGCACCTGGCCAGCGTGCTCGGCCGGGTCGCCGACGACCCCGGCGTGCGCATCGGCGACGTGGACGTGCTCCCGCCCGCCGAGCGCGACCAGGTGCTGCGCGCGTGGAATCCGGTGCCGGTACCGCGCCCCGGTCCCACGCTGCTGCACACCGTCTTCGCCGAGCGGGCCGCCGCGACGCCCGCGGCCACCGCCATGCGATTCGCCGGGGCCGAGCTGCGCTACGGCGCCCTCGACGCGCGCGCGAACCGGCTCGCCCACGCGCTGATCGCCGCCGGGGTCAAGCCCCGCAGTCACGTCGGCGTGCTGCTGGAGCGGGGGTTCGACCTGCCGGCCGCTCAGCTGGCGGTGCTCAAGACCGGCGGCGCCTGGGTGCCGCTGGACCCGCAGTACCCGCGCGACCGGCTCGCGTACCAGATCGCCGACGCCGGCATCGCGCTGGTGCTCACCACCGGCGATCTCGCCGACCGGCTGCCGGAGGGGGTCGCCACCGTCCGGCTCGACGCCGCGGCGGGCGAGGAGCAGCCCGCCACCGGACCCGACGTCGACGTGCGGCCCGAGGACACCGCCTACGTCATCTACACCTCGGGCTCGACCGGCCGGCCCAAGGGTGTGCTGGTGCCGCACCGGGCCGCCGTGCACTTCTGCCGCAACCTCGTCGAGCTGTTCGGCCTGGGCCCCGGCGACCGCGTGCTGCAGCTGGCCAACCCGACCTTCGACGTGAGCGTGTCGGACTTCTTCGCCACCTTCAGCGCCGGCGCGACCGTCGTCGGCGCGCCCCGGGCCACCCTGTTCGACCCCGACGGGCTGCAGGCGCTCATGCGCGACGAGCGGGTCACCTACGGCGACATCCCGCCGGCCGTGCTGCGGCTGCTCGACCCCGCGCCGCTGACCGACCTGCGGGTGCTGTTCATCGGCATGGAACCGTTCGGCGCCGAGCTGGTCAACCGCTGGGCGCGGCCCGGGCGGCAGTTCCACAACGGCTACGGCCCGACCGAGGTCACCATCACCTGCACCGACTACCGCTGCCCGGACGAGCCGCTCACCGCCGCCCCGCCGATCGGCCGGGCGATGGCCAACCACCGCGCCTACGTGCTCGACCCGCAGCTGCGTCCGGTGCCGGTCGGCGTGCCCGGCGAGCTGCACATGGCCGGCGCCGGCCTCGCCCACGGCTACCTCGGCCGGCCCGACCTGACCGCGGACAAGTTCCTGCCCGACCCGTTCGCCGCCGAGCCGGGCGAGCGCATGTACGCCACCGGCGACCTGGTCCGCTGGAACGCCGACGGCCAGCTGGAGTTCCTCGGCCGCACCGACCGGCAGGTGAAGCTGCGCGGGCTGCGCGTCGAGCTCGGCGAGGTCGAGCACGCCGTGAACGGCTTCCCCGGGGTCCGGCAGTGCACGGTGACGCTGCGGCAGGGCGGCACCGCACAGGCCCACCTCGCCGCCTACGTCGTCACCGACCCGCGGCACCCCGCCGACCTGGCCGCGCTGCGCGAGCACCTCGCCGAGCGGCTGCCGCTGCACATGGTCCCCGCCGTCCTGCACCCGCTCGACGCGCTGCCGCTGACCTCGTCCGGCAAGGTCGACGAGGCCCGGCTGCCCGCCCCCGCGGACCCGGCCGGGCACGCCGTGCGCCGCGCGCCGCGGACCGAGACCGAGCGGCGTCTGGCCGGGCTGTGGGCCGGGCTGCTCGGCACCGGCGAGGAGCAGATCGGCGCCGAGGACACGTTCTTCGGCCTCGGCGGCAACTCGATGCAGTCGATCCAGCTCATCGCCCGCATCCGCGACACGTTCGGCATCGCGCTGCTGCCGCGCCAGCTCTTCGACGCCGCCCGGCTGGAGCAGCTGGCCTCCCTTGTGGACGCCCAGCACGCGGCCGAGTCCCCGGCCGCGTCCCCGGCCGAGGACGATGACGAGATCGCCGCGCTGGAGGCGCTCCTGGCCCGCAAGCGCGCGGCCCGCGACGCGCGGCGCGGCCCGGACCGCATCCCCGCCGTCCCGCGCGGCGAGCCCCTGCCCTGCTCGCACCAGCAGGAGGGGCTGTGGCTGCTGCACCAGCTCGATCCGGACGCCGCGACCTACCACCTGCCGGTCGCCCTGCGCATCCGCGGCGCGTTCGAGCCCGCGAGGCTCGCCCGCGCGCTGGCCGCCGTGGTCGCCCGGCACGAGAGCCTGCGCACCCGGTTCGAGGAGCGCGACGGCGTCCCCGTCCAGCTCGTCGATCCGCCGCCGGCCACCTGGCCGCTGCCGGTGCAGGAGGTCACCGACGCCGAGCGGTGGCTGCACGACGGCGCCCGGGCCCCGTTCGACCTGCGCACCGGGCCGCTGCTGCGCACGAGTCTCGGCCGCCTCGCCGACGGCGACCACCTGCTGCTCATCGTCGTGCACCACATCATCGCCGACGGCTGGTCCATCGCCGTGCTCACCGACGAGGTGACGCGGGTGTACGCCGGGCATGCACTCGACCCCCTGGACCTCCAGCCCGCCGACCACGCCGCGTGGCAACGCCGGGGCGCCGGCGCCGGCGAGCGGCTCGAGGAGCACCTGGCCCACTGGCGGCGGACCCTCGAGGGCCTGCCCGACCTCGCGTTCCCGGCCGACCGGCCCCGCCCGGCCCGGCCCACGGGCGCGGGGGCCCAGCTGAGCGTGCGGCTGCCGGAAGGCCTCGGCGCCGCCGTCCGCGGGGTCGCCCGGCGCGAGCAGACGACGTTCCTGGCCGTCGCGCTGGCCGGCCTCGGCGTCGTCCTGCAGCGGTACACCGGCCAGGACGATCTCGCCATCGGGTCGGTCTTCTCCGGGCGCACCCGCTCCGAGCTGGAGCCGCTCGTCGGCTACTTCGCCAACGTCGTGGTGCTGCGGGCGGACACCTCGGGCCGGCCCACCTTCGCCGAGCTGGTCCGCCGCTGCCACGACACCGTGCTGGACGCGACCGCCCACCAGGACGTGCCGTTCGGCCTCGTGGTCGACGTGCTGCAGCCGGACCGGGTGCCCGGCCGCAACCCGCTGTTCCAGGTCGCCTTCAGCCTGCAGACGGCCGAGACCGCGGCGGCCGGGATCCGCCTCGGCGCGGCCACCGGCGACCCCGTCCCGGCCGGCACCGACAGCGCCCGCTTCGACCTGACCCTCGCGCTGGTCGACGGCCCCGCGGGCGAGCTCGACCTGGAGATCGAGTACGCCACCGAGCTCTTCGACGCCGAGCGCATCGCCCGGTTCACCGGGCACCTCACGACCGTGCTGCGCGCCGCGACCGAGGCGCCGGACACCCCGATCGACGCACTGCCGCTGCTCGGCACGGAGGAGCTGCGCACCGTCGTGCGGGACTGGAACCCGGCGCCGGTCGCCCGGCCCGGCGGCCTGCTGCACGAGCTGGCCGCCGCCCACGCGACCGCCCGGCCCGGCCATGCCGCGATGCGCCACGACGGCGCCGAGCTCACCTACGGCGAGCTCGAGCAGCGCGCGAACCGGCTCGCCCACGTCCTGGCCGGCGAGCACGGCATCGGTCCCGGGGACACCGTCGGCGTGCTGCTCGACCGCGGCCTCGACCAGCCGGTGGCCCAGGCGGCCGTGCTCAAGACCGGTGCGGCCTGGCTGCCGCTCGACCCGCGCAACCCGGCGGCGCGCCTGGCCTTCCAGCTCGCCGACGGCGCCGCCCCGGTCGCCGTCACCAGCACCGCCCTGGCCGGGCTGCTCCCGCCGGACCTGCCCCGGCTGAGTCTCGACGACCCGGCCACGCGGGACCGGCTGGCGGCGGCCCCGGCCGTGGCGCCGGTCGCCGACGTACGCCCGGACGACCTGGCCTACATCATGTACACCTCCGGCTCGACCGGGACGCCGAAGGGCGTGATGATCCCGCACCGGGCGGCCGTGCAGTTCGCGCAGAGCACCGCCGTGCGCTACGCGATCACCGAGCGGGACCGGCTGGCGCAGGTCGCCAACCCGGCGTTCGACGTGTCGATCTTCGACTTCTACGCGGCGTTCGCCGCCGGGGCCACCGTCGTCGGTGTGCCCCGCGACGCCCTGACCGATCCGGACGCCCTCGGCGCCGTGCTGCGCGACGAGCGGGTGACCGTGACGTACGTGCCGCCCGCGCTGCTGGGGCTCATGGACCCGGCGGTGCCGCAGGACCTGCGGCTGGTCATGGTCGCCGGCGAGACCTGCCCGGCGGAGCTGCCCGAGCGGTGGGCGGCGCCGCACCGGGAGTTCCGCAACGGCTGGGGCCCGACGGAGACGACCGTCATCAGCACCGACCACCCGTGCCCGCCCGGCCGCTACGAGGTGCGGCCGCCGATCGGCCGGCCGATGGACAACCAGCTCGTGTACGTGCTCGACGCCGGCCTTCGCCCGGTGCCGATCGGCGTGCCCGGCCAGCTGTACGTCGGCGGCGCCGGCCTGGCCCGCGGCTACGCCCGCCGGCCCGACCTCACCGCGGACCGGTTCGGCCCCGACCCGTTCAGCGCCGAGCCCGGCGCGCGCATGTACGCCACCGGCGACCTCGCCCGCTGGCGCGCCGACGGCACGCTGGAGTTCCTCGGCCGCGCCGACCGGCAGGTGCAGATCCGCGGCATGCGCATCGAACCGGGCGAGATCGAGCACGCCCTCGCCGACCGCGACGACATCCGCCAGGCGGTCGTGGTGGTCCGCGACCAGGACACCCCGAACGCCCGGCTGGTCGCGTACGCCGTGCCCGAGCCCGGCGCGGCCCCCGATCCCCCGGCCCTGCGCGACGCGCTCGCCGGGCAGCTGCCGCCGCACATGGTCCCCCGGCAGCTGGTGCTGCTGCCCGAACTGCCCCGCGACGGCAACGGCAAGATCGACCAGCGGCGGCTGCCGGACCCGGGCGAGGCGGCCGGGGCCGGGCACGTCCCGGCCGTCAGCGCCACCGAGCTGCGCCTGGCCGAGATCTGGGCCGCCGTGCTCGGCCTGCCGCCCGGGCGGGTCGGGGCCCACGACACGTTCTTCGACCTCGGCGGCAACTCGCTGCAGGCCGCGCAGCTCATCAGCCGTATCCGGCAGGCGACGGGCACGGCCCTGCACCCGCGGGAGCTGTTCGCCAACCCCACCCTGGAGCGGCTCGCCGCCCGCGTCGACGACGGCGGCGCCAGCCGCCCGGACGACTCGGCGCTGGTCCCGCTGCGCGCCGGGAACGATCGGGCGCCGCTGTTCCTCGTGCACGCCGTCGGCGGCACCGTCGGCCCATACGTGTCCCTCGCCGGGCGGTTGCGCACCGATCGAGCCGTGTACGGGCTGCAGGGCCGGGCCGGCGACGGCGGGGTGGCCGGGCTCGCCGCCGACTACACCGAGGCGATCCGCGGCGTGCAGCCGCACGGCCCGTACCATCTGGCCGGCTGGTCCTTCGGCGGGACGGTGGCCGTGGAGATCGCCCGGCGGCTGCGCGCGAGCGGGGAGCCGGTGGCGCCCGTGGCGCTCATCGACACCGGGGTGCCCGAGGCCGCGGCGGACCCGGACGAGGCCCAGCTGCGGGCCTGGTTCGCCGAGGAGCTGGCGGGGGCCGGCCTGGACCCCGCGGCGCTGGGCGACGAGCACGACGCCCGCTTCGCGGCGTTCGCGGTGAACCTGCGCGCGTTCCTGGCGCACCGGCCGGAGCCGTACGAGGGCCGCCTGGTGTACCTCGGCGCCGCTGAGCACGACCCGGACGCGGAGCGCTGGCGGGCCGTCGGCCCCGCGGGGTTCGCGCACCACACGGTCGGCGGCGACCACTACGCGGTGCTGCGCGCGCCGCAGGTGGACACCGTGGCCGGCATTCTCGACGACCTGCTGACCGAGCGCTGAGGAGCACCATGGCCGGATCGCTGTGGCGCGACCGGGACTTCGTGAAGTTCTGGTCCGCCGAAAGCCTGTCGCTGCTGGGTGCGCAGGTCTCGCTCGTCGCGATTCCCCTGCTGGCGGTCACCACGCTGTCCGCCACCCCGCTGCAGATGGGCGCCGTCAACGCCGCCCAGACCGCCCCGTTCCTGCTCTTCACGTTGCTCGCCGGGGTATGGGTGGACCGGGTCCGGCGCCTGCCGCTGCTGCGCGCCGCGAACCTCGGCCGGGCGGTGGTGTACGGCATCATCCCGCTCACCATCATGTTCGACCTCATGAACATCGGGCTGCTCGGCGTGCTCGTCTTCCTCGGCGCGACGCTGACCGTGGTGTTCGACCTGGCCTACCAGTCCTACCTGCCCTCGCTCGTCGGCAACGACCAGCTCATCGACGCCAACGGCCGGCTGGAGGGCAGCCGCTCGTTCGCCCAGGCGGCCGGGCCCGGGCTCGGCGGCCTGCTGGTCGGCATACTGACCGCGCCGATCGCCATCCTCGTCAACGCCGTCACGTACCTCGTCTCGGCGGTGACGCTGCTGACGGTACGCAGCAAGGAACCCGCGCCCGAGCCGGAGCCCGGCCCGCAGACCTCCCTGCTCACCCAGATCGGCCGCGGGGTACGGCTGGCGGTGTCGAACACCTACCTGCGGGCGCTGGGGGCCGAGGCCGCCACCTACAACCTGTTCAACCAGATGCTGTGGGCGGTGCTCATCCTGTTCCTGTCCCGCAGCCTGCACCTGTCCGCGCTCACCATCGGCATCGTGCTCAGCGCCGAGGGGGTCGGCGCGCTGCTGGGCAGCACCGTGGCGGGCCGGCTCAGCCGCCGCTACGGACTGGGCCGCACGCTCATCGCCTCCATTGTCGTGGCGAACCTCGCGCCGCTGCTGATCCCGGTCGCCGGGGGCGGCCCCGCGGTGGCGGCCACCATCGTGGGCCTGGCGCTGTTCGTCAACGGCGCCGGGCTGTCCATCTACGCCATCCAGGCGATCAGCGTCCGGCAGGCCGCCGTCACCTCCGACGTGCTGGGGCGAACCAACGCCGGCTACCGCTTCGCCGTCACCGGCGCCGCGGCGATCGGCGCCGTCGCGGGCGGCGCGCTGGGCGAGTGGACGGGCCTGCGCGCCACCATGGTCGTCGGCGGGCTCGGCACGCTCGCCGCGATCTGGTTCGTCGTGCGCTCCCCCATTCCACGGCTGCGCAACCTCGCCGAGCTGCAGCCCGAGTCCGCCTTCGCCGCCCCGGCGGCCGCAGCAGCAGGAGACCAGCGATGACCGACACCGGGGACCTCGCATCCATCCGGCGCACCCTGCTCGACCTCAAGGCCCGGCGGGACCTGGCCCAGCAGACCGAGCGCGACCGGATCGCCGCAGTGCGCCGGGACGGCCGGCTGGCCGTCTCCGCGCAGCAGCGGTTCCTGTGGTTCCTGCACCAGCTCGCGCCCGAAACGCCGACGTACAACGAGCCGCGGGCCTGGCGGCTGCGCGGCGAGCTCGACGTCGCGGCGCTGCGCGAGGCGTTGCGCGCCACCGTCGCTCGCCACGAGAGCCAGCGCACCCGGTTCGGCGACGAGCACGGCGTGCCGTACCAGGTGATCGACCCGCCGCCCGACGCGTGGCCGCTGCCGGTGCACGAGGGCACGGAGGCGGGCATCGCCGACTGGCTCGACGCCGGGACGCGGGCGCCGTTCGACCTGCGCCACGGGCCGCTGCTGCGCACGTCGCTGCTGCGCATCGCGCCCGACGAGCACGTGCTGCTGCTCGTGTGGCACCACATCATCATCGACGGCTGGTCGATGAAGCTGCTCGTCGAGGAAATCGCGGCCCGCTACGCCGCGGCGGTGTCCGGCGCCGGCGCGACCTGGCCGGCGCCGGCGGTGCAGCCCGTCGACCACGCGGCGTGGCAGCGCCGATGGCTGGACGGCGACGAGGCCGAGCGGCAGATCGGCCACTGGCGCACCACGCTGGCCGGGCTGGAGCCGCTGGACGTGCCGACGGACCGGCCGCGCCCCGCCCGCCCGACGGGGGCCGGCGCCACGCTGCAGACCCTGCTGCCGCGGGCCCTCGCCGACGACCTGCGCGCGCTGGCCCGGGCCGAGGGCGTGTCGCTGCTGGCCGTGCTGCTGGCCGGATTCCAGGCGGTGCTGGGCCGCTACACCGGCCAGCGGGACATCGCGCTGGGCACGGTGATGTCGGGCCGGACCCGCCCGGAGCTCGAACCGATGGCCGGGATGTTCGCCAACACCGTGGTGGTGCGCGGGCGGCTCGACGGCGATCCGACGTTCCGTGAGCTCGCCCACCGCGGCCACGACACCCTGCTGGAGGCCATCGCCAACCAGGACGTGCCCTTCGGCACCGTCGTCGAGCGGCTCGAGCCCGAGCGGCTGCCGGGCCGCAACCCGCTGTTCCAGCACGTGTTCACGCTCGTGCCGGCGCCGATGGTGACCCGGGCGGAGTTTTCCCGGCTCGCCGCGCAGCCGCTGACCCGCGGGCCGGGCACGAGCCGGTTCGAGCTGTCGGTGCAGGTCACCGACGCGCCGGAGGGCGACCTGGAGGTGTGGATCGAGTACTCCACCGAGGTCTTCGACGCCGACCGGATCGAGCGGCTGGTCGAGCACTTCACCACCCTGCTCACCGCGGCGGTGGCCGCGCCCGGCTCCCCGGTCGACGGCCTGGAGCTGCTCGGCGCCGCCGAACGCGCCCAGGTCCTCACCGGCTGGAACCCGCCGCCCGCCGGTCCCGGCGGCGGGCTGCTGCACGAACTCGTCGCGGCCCGGGTGAGCGAGGCGCCCGACCGCGTCGCGATGCGCTTCGCCGGCCGCGACCTGACCTACGGCGAGCTGGACCGGCGCGCGAACCGCCTGGCGCACGTGCTCACCGACGAGTACAAGGCCCGCGGGCGCGTCGTGGCGGTCCTGCTGGAGCGCGGGTTCGGGCTGCCGGTCGCCGAGCTCGGCGCGCTCAAGGCCGGTGCCGCCTGGCTCGCGCTCGACCCGCAGTACCCGGCGGAGCGGCTCGCCTACCAGCTCGCCGACGCCGATGCGGCCGTCGTGGTGAGCACCGCGGACCTCGCCGACCGGCTGCCCGCGGACACGCCCCGCCTGCTGCTCGACGCGGGCTTGGACGCGGGCTTGGACACGGGCTCTGCCGGGGTGCCGGACACGCCGCCCGCGGTCGCCGTCGAGCCCGAGGACACCGCCTACGTCATCTACACGTCGGGCTCCACCGGGCGGCCCAAGGGCGTGATGGTGCCGCACCGCGCCATCGTCAACTTCACCACCGCGTTCGGCTCGCTGTTCGGCGTCACACCGGCCGACCGCGTCCTGCAGTTCTCCAACCCGGCCTTCGACGTGAGCGTCTCGGACATCTTCTCGACGCTGACCGCCGGTGCGACCATCGTCGGCGCGCCGCGCGCGGAGCTGCTCGACCCGGAGGCGCTGCAGCGGCTGCTCGCCGCCGAAGGGGTGTCCATCGTGGACATCCCGCCGCCGGTGCTGGGTCTGCTCGATCCGCAGCCGCTGACCGCGCTGCGGATCCTGTTCATCGGCATGGAGCCCTTCGGCGCGGAGCTGGTGAACCGCTGGTCCCGGCCGGGCCGGGAGTTCCACAACGGGTACGGCCCGACGGAGGTGACGGTGACCTGCGTGGACTATCGCTGCCCGGACACGCCGCTGGACGGCCCGCCGCCGATCGGCCGGGCGATGGCCAACCAGCGAGCGTACGTGCTGGACCGGCAGCTGCGGCCGGTACCCATCGGGGTCGACGGCGAGCTGCACATGGCGGGCGCCGGGCTGGCCCACGGCTACCTCGGGCGGCCCGACCTCACCGCCGACAAGTTCCTCCCGGACCCGTTCGCGCCCGGCCCGGGCGAGCGGATGTACGCCACCGGCGACCTGGTGCGCTGGAACGCGGACGGCCAGCTGGAGTTCCGGGGCCGCGTCGACCGGCAGGTGAAGCTGCGCGGGCTGCGCGTGGAGCTCGGCGAGGTCGAGCACGTGCTGGCCGGGCACCCGGGCGTGCGCCAGACCGCGGTCGTGGTCAAGGAGCCCGGCACCCCGCGGGCGCGGCTGATCGGCTACCTGGTGGCGGAACCGGGCGCCGGCCCCGATCTCGACGCCGTGCGCGCCCACGCCACCGAGCGGCTGCCGCTGCACATGATCCCGGCCGCGCTGGTCGTGCTCGACGCGCTGCCGCTCACCCCGACCGGCAAGCTCGATCAGGCCCGCCTGCCCGACCCGGAACCCGAGCCCGGGGCGCGGTACGTCGCCCCGGACACCGACAAGCAGCGCCGCCTCGCCGAGATCTGGCAGTCGCTGCTCGGCCTGGACGACGGGCGCGTCGGCACCCAGGACAGCTTCTTCGCCCTCGGCGGCAACTCGCTGCAGGTCACCCAGCTCATTTCGCGCATCCGCGACGCGTTCCAGGTGACCCTCGAACCCCGCCAGCTGTTCACGCACCCGCTGCTGGGCCAGCTCGCCGTCGAGATCGAGCACGCCCAGGGTCAGCTGCTGCACGACGACGAGGTCGCGGCGCTCGAGGCGGAGATCGCCGAGCTGTCCGAGGAGGAGCTGGATCGGCTGCTGGGCGGGGCGAGCTGATGGACGCGCTCATCGAGCTCACCGCCGAGCAGGAGCAGTTCCGCGCCGAGCTGTGCGAGCTGCTGTGCCAGGACGCCGTCCGCGATGAGGTCGCCCGGTCGCGGCGGCTGCCCTACGGGCAGGAGACCGGCCTGCTGGACGTGCACCGCCGGCTCGGCGAGCGCGGCCTGCTCGCGGTGAACTGGCCGGTCGAGTACGGCGGCCGGGGCGGCACCATCGTGGAGAAGGCCATCCTCACCGAGGAGCTGATCCTGCACGGGGTGCCGGACACGGTGCACACGCTCGGCATCGACATCGTCGGCCTGGCGGTGTTCCTGTACGGCACGCCGGAGCAACGGGCCCGCCTGCTGCCCGGGCTCGCGCGCGGCGACACCACGGCCAGCGTACTGTTCAGCGAGCCGGGCATCGGCTCGGACCTCGCCTCGCTCACCACCCGGGCCGAACCCGATGGCGACGGCTGGCGGCTGTACGGGCGCAAGCGCTACAGCATGAAGACGCACCAGTCCGACTTCGCCCTGTGCGCCGCCCGGACGTCGGCCGGGCCGGTCGCGTACCACGGCATCACCCTGTTCCTCGTCCCGCTGCGCAGCGTCGGCGTGCACATCGATCCGTTGTGGAACCTCTCCGAGGAGCGCTTCGACGACGTCACGCTCGACGGCATCCGCGTGACCCGCGCCGACGTGCTCGGCGAGGTCGACGACGGCTGGCAGGTCGTCAACCGGGTCCTGCCGCTGGAGCGCACCGGCATCGACTCGGCGGCGAAGGCGGACCGGCTGCTCGACGCGCTGCTGCGGCAGGCGGCCGCGACCGGGCGGCTGACCGAACCCGCGTACGCGCAGCGGCTGCTCGACCTCGACGCGCGCGTGCGCGCCGCCCGCCTGCTCGCCTGGCGGTGCGTGCTGCACCTGCGCGACGGGCGCCCGGACGAGGTGGACTCCGCCACCGCGAAGTGGTACGCCTCCGAGGTCGCCAAGGAGCTGGCCGGGCTGGCCCTCGAGGTCACCGGCCTCGACGGCGTGCTGGACGCGCGCGACGCCGCGGCGGTGGCCGACGGCGTGTTCGACGCGGCGTTGCGCGAGGCGCCGGGCCTCACGCTCGCCGCGGGGACGTCGGAGATCATGCTGTACTTCGTCGGGACCTCGGGATTGGGGCTGCCCTCGTGAACGCGTTCGCGGAGTTCCTCGATGCGCAGCTGGCGCCGCTGGTACGGCGGATGGCGGACCGGCCGCGCCGGCCGGACGAGGACGCCGAACTGCGCGACGTGCGGGCCGTGGTCTGGCAGGGGCTGGTCGGGATCGGGCTGCCGGCGGCGCAGACCGACCTCGTCGCGCTGGCCGAGCTTCTGGGGTCGGTGGTCTACCAGGGCCCGCTGCTCGACACCGTCACGGCCGGCGAGCTGCTGGCCCACGCCGGGCTGCCCGGCCTGATCGGCCGGCACGACGCGGCCGCGCTGGCGATCCGCGCGCACGGCACCGCCGACCCGGCCGACCTCGCCCCGGTCGCCGAGGCAGACGGGCGGCTCACCGCCCGGCGCTGCTTCGTGGGCTTCGCCGGCGAGGTCGAGCACCTCGTGGTCATCGGCGACCGGCTCGCGCTCGTGCCGCGCGAGCACCCGACGGTGACGCTGCGCCGATACGAGGAGACGGGCCGCGGCGAGCTCTTCGACGTCCGCTTCGCCGGCACGCCGGTCACCGCCTGGATCGGCGGCGGGGAGCACTGGCGGGCGGCGCTGGCAACCGCCCGCATCCGCCAGGCCGCGTACCTCGTCGGCCTCGGCCAGGGCGCGCTCGACCTCGCCGTCGCCTACGCCACCGAGCGCCGCCAGTTCGGCCAGCCGATCGGGCGGTTCCAGGCCCTCGCGTTCCGGCTCGCCGAACTGCGTATCCGCATCGACGCCGCCCGCCTGCTGACCCGGGCCGCGGCGCGGGACGCCGACCGCGGGCACGACGTCCGGCTGGCCGCCGCGCAGAGCCTGGCCACCGCCGCCGAGCTCGCCCGGGCCGTCACGACCGCGGCGATGCAGATCCACGGTGCGGCCGGGATGACGTCGGACAGCGACGCGCAGTTGTTCTACCGGCGGGCGGCGATCGAGTCCCTGTGGCTCGGCTCGCCGACGCAGCTGCGCGCCGCGGCCGCACCGCTGCTGGCCGCCCGCATCGCCACCTGACCCGCCGGCGGGCGGCGGGTCAGGTGGCGGCCAGCCGCCAAGGCCGTCACCAGACCCGCGCTCACGCCCTGGCCGGCCCGGTACGAGGCCGGCCTCCCGGACGAAGGACCGGCCGGCGGGAGTCGACCGCGGTGCGGTCGCCGCGGGCCCAGCGTTCGCCCGCCGGCAGGGTCACGCCGGCTCCTGGACGGCCGCCACGTACGGCCGGCCCTCGTTCCAGGCGGCGACCTGCTCCGGCCGGCCGAACACCTGCAGGTAGTCCTCGACCGCGCCCAGGGCGGTGGCGCCGACGTCATACGCGTCGAACTCCGCCTCACCGTCGCCGACGAACGCGTCCAGCGGCTCCACGACGGTGTCGAGGCTCGGGTGGACGAACACGGCGGCGGAGCGCCGGGTGACGCTGCCGCCGGCGACCACCCGATGGCGGCCCGGCCTGAGCAGCCCGTTGGTCCAGGTCGTCAGCAGCGAGCCGGTGAACACCTGCAGCGCGCCGGGCACGATCGGCACCGGCACCCATGTGCCGTCGGCGCGCTGGCCCTGCAGGCCCGCGTAGTCGCCCTCCTGGTGCAGCACGGTGAGCACCGAGTTGTCGGCGTGCTCGAGCAGCAGCAGCTTCTCCTCGTCGGCAGCGGGGTCCGGGTACGTCCACGTCGGGTAGTCGTTGACGACGAACGTGGTGTACTCGGGCCGGTGCCACGGGAACGTCTCGACCGGCACGCCGATCGCCCGCGCGTACACGGCCAGGACCCGGCGCGCGACGCCGACGTAGGCGTCGTGGTAGGCGCGGGCGACCTCGCGCAGCCCCGGCTCCTGCGGGGGCCAGACGTTGGCGTGGGCGAAGAGGCCAAGGTACCGCTGCGGCACCCCGGCCGCGGCGGCGCTCGCGGGGT
The DNA here is from genome assembly GCF_040682015.1 of Dactylosporangium sp. NPDC051485. Taxonomy (NCBI): domain Bacteria; kingdom Bacillati; phylum Actinomycetota; class Actinomycetes; order Micromonosporales; family Micromonosporaceae; genus Dactylosporangium; species Dactylosporangium sp. NPDC051485. Next base: position 14,853 of record NZ_JBFAZW010000123.1, on the reverse strand, counting down.
CGTCGTACTGGCCGAAGCTGAACCGCTCCAGCTCCAGCCGTCCGTAGTCGTCGGGCCACTGCCGCCAGCCGCGGTACGGGTGTGCGGTCGGGCTGGCCAGCTGCTCCTTCTCCCCGCGCGGCAGGGCCAGGATCCGGCCGACACGCCGGTGGAAGTCCTCGATGAGCGGCTGCGGCACGCCGTGGTTGACGACCTGGATGATGCCCAGCCGCTCGCCGGCGGCACGGACGCCGGCGAGCTGCGGGCTGCCGGGCTCGGCCGCGGCGGCCGACTCCAGGTCGATGACCGGAACGCTGGTGACGTCGATGGTCATGGTCGCTCCTCTCAGTGCAGGGCGGTGTCGATGATGCCGGCGAGGGTGGCCGGCCCGGTGTCGTCGACCGTGCTGACCGATGCCTGCGGCGACGCCTGCGTGAAGCGGGCGACCTCGGCGTCGGTGAGCGCGCCGCCGCGGCTGCGCACGAGCAGCGGCGGGTGGCGCAGGGCCGCCAGGCGCTCCCACAGCGGACCGTCCTGCGGTGCGGGGCCGGGCAGCGAGTCCACCAGCACGAGCCGGGCGATCGCGCCCGGGTTGCGGGTGGCCGCGAACAGCGCGACACGCGCGCCGAGCCCACGGGCGAGGACCAGCCTGTGCCGCGGCGCGAACGAGCCGATCGCCTCGACGACGGGCCGGGCGAGCCGGCCGGGATCGGGGTGCTCCGCCGGCGTGCCGCTGGAGCGGCCGTGGCCCGGCAGGTCCAGCGCGGCCGCCGGGCGATCCACAGTGGACAGCAGCGGGTCGAAGGTGCGGGCGTCGGCGCCCTCGTCGTGCAGCAGCACGATCTCGGGGGCGGCGGTGCCCCAGACGACGGCACTCACGTGGCCGCCGGCGGTGACGTTCACCCAGCGGCGGATGACGGCCGGTGGGCGCTCGGAGCTGGCGAGCAGGTCGGCGAACTCGTTCTCGACCGCTCGGGCTTGGACGGTCATGCGGGGACTCCTCCGATCGAGGTGCTGGATATCGAGGTGTTGGATGTCGAGGTAATGGATATCGAGGTGATGGAATCGGTGCGGGGCAGGGCCGCCGGGTCCAGATGGCACCGGACGGTGTGCCGCGGCCCGAGTTGCGTGTCGGGCGGCGCGGTGGTGTCGCACAGCCCTTCGATGCGCCGGAAGCACGCCGCGAAGAAGCGGCAGCCGGCCGCCGGGGCGAGGGCGGGCGGGGCGGGCCGCCCGGCGCCGACGAGCGCCGCGGTGTAGGGGTGGTGCGGCCCGGCGAGGACCGCGTGGGCCGGGCCCTGCTCGACCAGGACGCCGCGGTACAGCACCGCGATCCGGTCGGCGAGGTACCCGACCACGGCGAGGTCGTGCGAGATGAACAGGTACGACGTCCCGGTGCGTTCCCGCTGCTCGGCGAGGACCTCCAGCACCGCGGCCTGCACGCTGACGTCGAGCGCGGAGACCGGCTCGTCGCAGATGACCAGCGCGGGGCGCCCGGCGAAGCTGCGGGCGATCGCGACCCGCTGCCGCTGGCCGCCGGAGAGCCGGTCGGGCCGGCGGTCCAGCAGCTCGCCGTCGAGCCGGGTGCGCGCGGCGAGGGTGTCCACGTCCGGTTCGCCGCCGAGCGTGCGCCGGGCGCGTTCGAGGATGCGCCGCACGGTCTGGGCCGGGTTCAGGGTGGTGTCGGGGTCCTGGAACACCATCTGGATGCGCCGCCGCACGTCCGGATCCCGGCGCGCGAGCCGGGCGGGCAGGTCGGCCCCGGCGAAGCGCAGCCGCCCGGTGCCGTCGGGGTGCAGACCGGCGATCGCCCGGGCCAGCGTGGTCTTGCCGCTGCCGGACTCGCCGACCAGGCCCACCACCTCGCCCCGGCCGATGGTGAGGTCGACGCGCTCGAGCACGGCCGTGCCCGCGTAGGCGCGGGTCAGGTCGTGCACCTCCAGCAGGGGCTCTGCCACCGGTACCGCTGCCGGGACCGCCACCGCCGTCTCCGCCCGCCGCCGCGGCGCGGTCCGGGGGTGCACGCACGCCACCGCCCGCCCGCCGGGCAGGTCCGCCGGGGCGGGCTCGGCCGGGGCGCAGGCGCTGTCGGCGACGGGGCAGCGGGCGGCGAACACGCAACCGGCGACCGGATCGCCCGGCAGCGGCGGCCGGCCCGGGATCGCGGCCAGCCGCCGGACGGTGCGCGGGACGCCGCGGCGCGGGGCGCTGTCGAGCAGCCCGGCGGTGTAGGGATGGGCGGGATCGGCGAGCACCTCCGCGGCGGGCCCGGACTCGACCAGGCGGCCCGCGTACAGCACCCCGACCCGGTCGCAGTGCCGCCCGACGAGCTCGAGGTCGTGGCTGATGAGCACCACGGCCGCGGACAGTTCGGCGCGCAGCCGGGCGAGCAGGTCCAGCACCTCGGCCTGCGTGGCGGCGTCCAGCCCGGTCGTCGGCTCGTCGAGCACGAGCAGCCGGGGCCGCGCCGCGAGCACGGCGGCGATCATGACACGCTGCCGCTGCCCGCCGGAGAGCTGGTGCGGGTAGCGGCGTGCGGCACCGCCTGGCAGGCCGACGCGGTCCAGCAGGCCGACGGCCTCCGCGGCGGCGGCGCGCCGGCCCAGGCCGCGCAGCCGCAGCACCTCGGCGACCTGCGCACCGATCCGCATGGTCGGGTCCAGCGCGCCGGCGCCGTCCTGGTGCACGAACGCGATGCCACCACGGCGCCACCGGCGCAGCGCGGCCGCGTCGAGCGCGAGCACGTCGACGCCGTCCACGGTGACCCGGCCGCCGGCGTGCCGCCCGCCGGGCCGCAGGTGCCCGCCGAGCAGGTACCCGAGCGTCGTCTTGCCGCACCCGGACTCGCCGACGAGCCCGAACGTCTCGCCCGGCGCGACGGCGAAGGACACCTCGCGCAGCACCGTCGCCGGACCGTAGGCGGCCGACAGCGCCTCGACCAGCAGCCCGGCGCTCACCGCGCCGCCTCCAGCCGGTGCCGCAGCGCGTCGCTGAACAGCGCGACCGCGACGACCAGCGAGCCGATGGCCAGCGCCGGGGCGAGCACGGTCCACGGCGCGACCTGGAGCCAGACGCGGTTGTCGGAGACCGCCGCCCCCCACTCCGGCGAGCCCGGCGGCTGGCCGAGGCCCAGGAACGACAGGGTCGCGGCGGCGAACACGGCGTCGCCGAGCCGGCTGGTGGCCTCGACGAGCACCGTGCCCCGGATGTTGGGCAGGATCTCGCGGGCCATCAGCGACGGCAGCGGCTCGCCGCGCAGCCGGGCCGCGTCGACGTAGGGCTTCTCCCGCTCGACCAGGGTGGCGGCGCGCACCGACCGGGCCACGATCGGCACGAACGCGGCCCCGACGACGAGCACGACCACGAGCGGCGAGCGGCCGAGCAGCGCGATGAACAGCACCGCGGCGATGACCGTCGGGAACACCACCACCGCGTCGAGGACGCGCATGACGATGTCGTCGAACCAGCCGCGCACGGTACCGCTGACGAGCCCCACGATCGTGCCGGCCAGCACGCCGAGCGCGGTCGCCAGGGGCGCGACGAGCAGCACCGGGCGCGCCCCGGCGAGGACCCGCGACAGCACGTCCCGGCCGAACTGGTCGGTGCCGAGCCAGTGCCCGGGGCCCGGCGGCCGGAACCGCAGCGCGGGGTCCTGCAGGGCGGGGTCGTGGGGTACCAGGTGCGGCCAGAGCAGGGCGACCGCCGCCCACAGCAGGATCACCGCTGCCGAGACCCGGGCAGTCATGCCGGCACCGCCAGGCGGACCCGGGGGTCGAGCAGCCGGTAGGTGATGTCGGCCAGCAGCGTCACGGTCAGGTACGCCAGGCCGAGCACCATCGCGGTCGCCTGCAGCGTGGGCACGTCCCGGTCGACGGCCGACTGCAGCAGCAGCGCGCCGAGGCCGGGATAGTTGAACAGCAGCTCGACCACGACGAGGCCGCCGAGCAGGAACTGCAGCTGCACGCCGAGCGCGCTGGCCGCCGGGACGGTGGCGTTACGCAGCACGTGCCGGGCGAGGATGCGGGCCGGGGGCGTGCCGCGCAGCCGGGCGGCGCGCACGTAGCCGCCGTCGACGACGGCGATCGTGCTCGCCCGCACGTGCCGGGCCACGTATCCGGTGCAGAGCAGCACCAGCGACAGCGCGGGCAGGAACAGGCGGGCGAGCACCGCGAACGGGCCGTCGCCGGGCGCCGGCTGGGCCGAGACCGGGAACCAATGCAGCTGCACGGCGAAGACCACCAGCAGCACCACCCCGGTGACGAACTCGGGGATCGCGCCCAGCGCGAGCCCGACGCCGCTGACGGCGCGGTCCAGCCAGGTGTCGTGCCGCGAGCCGGCGAGGAGCCCGGCGCCCAGGGCGACCGGGACGAGCAGCACGAAGGCGAACACGGCGAGGGTGAGCGAGGCGGCGAGCCGGTCGCGCACGAGCCCGGCGACGGGCTCGCCCAGCGTGTAGGACGTGCCCCAGTCGCCGGTGAGGAAGTGCCCGAGCCACCGGCCGTAGCGCAGCCAGAGGGGGTCGTCGAGGCCGAGGCGGTGGTTGTATTGCGCGACCGCCTCGGCGCTCGCCTCCCGGCCGAGCACGGTGCGCCCGACGTCGCCCGGCAGCACGTCGGTGGCGAGGAAGACCAGGACGGAGACGCCCGCCAGGGTGAGCGGGACGGCAGCGAGGCGGCGCAGCAGGAACGTCCGCATCGGCTCAGGCCCTCGACACCGAGCCGAAGTCGACGTACTGCGCGGGATGCGCCTGCACGCCGCGGAACTTCTTGCCCCGGTACGCCCGGACCGCGCCGGACCAGTAGGCGACGATGACGGGGACGTCCTCGTGCAGGATCTTCGCGATGGTCGCGGCGGCGGTCTTGCGCTCGGCGTCGGTGCTCGCCGAGTCGTAGGCGTCCGCGGCGGCGTCGAGGGCCGGGTTGGCGTACTTGGAGCCGTTCCACGTGCCGCCGGACTTCACCATCGGGATGACGAGCTGGCTCGGCACCGCCCGGCCCGCCCAGCCGACGAGGTTGGCCTGGGTGAACAGCCACGGCGTGTCCTTGGCCTGGTCGCCGCCGTAGAAGTCCTTCGATGAGCGCTGGTCGAGTTCGACGGTGATGCCGGCCTGCTTGAGCTGGTTCTGGACGGTGACCGCGTAGTCCTTGTCGGGCGGCTCGAAGGTGAGCGTGAAGCGCAGGTCGGTGACGCCCGCGGTCTTGAGCAACTCGGCGACCTTGGCCTTGTCCAGCGCCCGCTGCGGCAGGTCCGTGGGGGCGGCCGGGAACAGCGGGGCCAGCAGGTGGTCGTTGCCGAGGTCGCCGACGCCGTTGCCGATCGACTGCAGGATGGCGGGGCGGCCCAGGGCGAAGGCGACCGCCTGGCGCACCTCCTTGCGGTCGAACGGCGGCTGGTCGGTGCGCAGGGTCAGCACGGTGACGCTGGTGCCCTTGACCGTGTCGACGTCGAGCGCGCCGGTGCTCGCCAGCGGCTGGGCGAGGCCGGGCCGGCTGAGGATCTGCACGTCGATGTCGCCGCCCTGCAGCGCGAGCAGGTCCGCCTGGTCGTCCGCGTAGAACTTGAACTCGACGCCGTCGAGGTAGGGCCGGCCGGGGTCCCAGTAGCGATCGTTGCGCACGAGCGTGGCGCCGGTCGAGGCGTTGTAGGACTTGAGCACGAACGGGCCGGTGCCGACGCCGCCCTTGGTGAAGTCGCCGGCGTAGTCGCGCTTGAGGATCACCGCGTTGTAGTTGCCGGCCGAGACGAGGTAGGGGAAGTCGGAGAACGGCCGCTCGAGCGCGAACTCGACGACGCCGGGGCCGGGGACGCGCACGCCGCCGGCCGCGAGCACGGTGGCGAATGCCGAGAGCGCCGCGGACTTGCTCCCCGGGTCCAGCAGCCGGTCGAAGGAGGCCTTCACCGTCTCGGCGTCGACCGGGGTGCCGTCGGAGAACGTCACGCCGCCGCGCAGCTTGAACGTCCAGCGCTTGCCGCCCTCGGCGGACTGCCACGACTCGGCCAGCCGGGGCACGAGCTTGAAGTCGCGGTCGAGCCAGATCAGGTACTCGGCGACGAGCTGCACGATGGCGATCGCGGTCCCGTCGTACATGGTCACCGGGTCGACGGCGGTGGGCGGCGGCGGCGAACCTGCGCGCAGCGTCCCGCCCCGCTTCGGCGGCGCGCCGTCCGACTCCTGCGCCACCGGCTCCTCGCTCACCCCGCAGGCGCTGAGCAGCGCGGCTACGCCGCTCGCCCCGATCCCGGCCAAGAGCTGACGGCGATCCACGGCAGCCTTCAAAAGTCGACTATCCATATCTGCATAATAGGAAAATAGCCGTCGATGCGTCCCTCAATCCCATATCGCGGAACACCGGCGGTCCCGGTCCAGGCCGCGATCCGGGCCCGGGGTGCAGCTGTCCGGCTCTACGAGCCGGACGGCTGCACCCGCCCTATTACGGTGCCGCGGAGCCCGACGGCCTGCCCAGGTCCCGGGCGGACAGGGCGCTGAGCAGCGTGTCGTCGATGACCTCGCGCTGCGCGTCGCTGCCGCCGAGGCGGACCCACTCACCGGTGCGGCGGGAGATGAGCTCGACCGTCAGCGCGTAGTCGCCACGGACGTAGGCGCTCAGCGCCCGCACGAGCACCGCGGCGAGGTCGAAGGCCGGTTCGGCGCGGCCGGTGGCGTACCGGCGCAGGGCCTCCAGCCGGTCGAGGTCGCCGGCGGCGGCCAGCGCAAGGGCGGCGTGCAGGGCGATGAACGCCGTCCGGGGCTCGCGCAGCAACTCGTCCGGCACCGTGCCCAGCACCGCCTCGATCGGCACGGGCTGCGGCGGTGCGTTGAGCACGTGACACCGCCACAGCAGCGACGCCGAGTCGACGAGGGCCCGCACGCCGCTGACCGACCGCGGCGACAGCTGTGCCCCGAGGCGGGCCGACACGCTGGGCCAGCGTTCGAGGGCGATGTCGTGCAGTGCCGCGTGCCACGAGTAGTGCGCACCCTGGAACGCGTCGCGTCCCGGGCCCTCGATCCAGGCGTCGAGCCAGGCGAGGCCCTCGCGGTGCTCGCCCGTCTCGTAGTACACGTGGCTGCGGGCGTGGGCCGCGTGGCCCCCGGCCGGGTCGGCGGCGAGTGCCCGGTCGGCGAGGTCCGCGCTCTGGGCCCACCGGTGCTGCTCCTGCCGGACGAACGCGAGCAGCCCGAGGTACCACCAGTCCTCGCCGTACACCGGGGCCAGCCGCTCGACGATGGCCCAGGCGTGCTGCGGCACCTGCGTGGCCCCGCCGAACGCGATCGTCGGGACGCAGGCGTTGACGACGAGGGCGTCGCGCGGGAACTCGTCGATGTGCGCGAGCAGCCCCGTCGGGTCGTTGTCCCGGACGCGGCCGGCGACGGCCCGCAGCAGGCTGCCGGTGCGGGCGTCGGTGCGCCCCTGCGCGGCCCGTTCGGCCTCGGCCAGGGCCGAGCGCGCGTCGGCACCGATGACCCCCTCGACGGCCAGGAGCGCGCGCACCGTGTGCGCGAGCGCGAACGACGGGTCCTCGGCGCTCGCCGCGGCCAGCGCCTCCTCCGCACCCTGCTGCACGCGCAGGACGCGCCGCACCGCGTCGTCGAAGTGCTCGGCGGCCCGCGCGGTGGTGAGCAGCGGCAGGCCGTACTGGTCGCGGCGAACGAGGCGGGCCGGGCCGCGGCGCGGGGACGGCGTGTCGCGCAGGCGCTCGGCGAGGGCGAGGGCCTGGGCCCGGATCTCCGGGATCGCGGTGGACTCCAGCAGCTGACCGCGGCGCGGGCTCCCAAGCGTCCACAGCCCCGGGACCCGGTTGCCGTAGGCGTCGCGCAGCTGGCCGTCGCCGGTGGTGGCCCAGCCCATCCCCAGGTGCCCGGTGGTGACGTAGCCCTCGGCGAACAGCTGCTGGATCAGCGGATTCGTCGAGCCGGCCAGGTCGGGGTCGGGCCCGGTGGTGTTGACGATCCAGGTGCCGGGAGCGGCCGCGGCGATGGCGACCGACGGGTGCTCGGTCGTGATCGCGAGCCGGCCCTCGGCCCGCAGGCCCGCGATCGCGTCGGCGACCGCGGGCGCCATGCGGTGCCGGGCGTTGTCCCAGCGCCGCAGGTCCCGGCGCAGGAACTCGCGCCGCTCGGCCTCGGGCAGGCCGCCCCAGATCGCCTGCGTGTGGGGGCGCAGGCCGTCGACGGCCGGACGCCAGTCCCCGGTCGCGGCGACCGACTCGCGGATGCGGCGATGCACCAGCCGCCGCAGCTGCTTGACCGTCGCGGGCAGCTCGGTGCCGTCCAGCGGCATCGGCGGCCGGACCTCGCGCGTGTGGGCGAACGGCAGGAGGCCGTTGCGCGAGGTGGCGACGATCGGCCGCCGGGTGCGGGGCGCGAGCGACACGGCGACGTCGACCGCGGTCAGCCCGGTGCCGACGATGAGGACCGGGTCGTCGGGCCCGACGCCGTCCAGCGCACCGGGCCGCCACGGGTCGGCGACGAACCGGGGCTGGCCGCGCAGGCGGCGCGGCACCCACGCCTGGGCCGGAGGCTCGATGCCGATGGCGAGCACGACCTCCGTCGCGACCACCGGGGCGGCTCCGTCGATGGTGATCGTCCAGCCGTCGGGGTTGCGGTGCACGCCGTTGGCCCGGCCGCGGATCAGCCGGACGTCCGCCTGGTCGCCGCCGGCCGCCTCCCCGGCCAGAGCGGCCAGATAGTCCCCGAAGGCGGCGCGGGCCACGAAGTCGTCGCCGGTCACGTCGGTGCGCCCGGTGGCGACCAGCCAGCGCGTGAAGTGCTCGGGCCGGTCCGGCCAGGCGCTCATCGCGGCGGCCCGGACGTTGAGCAGGTGCGCCGGGTCCGGCGTCCGGTACGCCACACCGCTGCCGAGACCGCCCGGGCCGCGGTCGATCAGCGCGACCCGGAGCCGGCCGGACGCCAGCCGCGACAGGTGCGCGAGGACCAGCGCCCCGGCCGCCCCGCCGCCGACGATCGCCACATCGACGTCACTCACGTTCCACCCACTATCTCGACCAAGGTCACCGGCGCTACCATACTTACCCTCTTTTTCCTGGGTCCGGCGACGCATTCCCGCCGACCCGCTCGTCCCCCGCAAGGGAATCCGTGCGTCCTGGCGGCCGGCCGGGTTGAGACCCCCCGCACAATAGACGCATGACACATTTTCCCTATCGGTTTAGGTGGTTATTGTTCACGGCATGACCGAACCGAGCAACGCCCCCGAGCCGAATCCGTCCAACGAACCGCAGCTGCCCACACGAAGGCGCAGCCGCTGGCCCGTGATCACCGCCATTACCGCCGTCGTGATCGCGGCCGTGGTCGTCGTCGTCGTCGCCGTGACCCGCGGCGGCGACGACGACACCGACGCCAAGACCGTCCGCATTGGCGTCACCGACGCGTCGCAGCCGTACTGGAAGACCTATGCGGACCTCGCCAAGCAGCGGCTCAACGTCACCGTGAAGTACGTGAACTTCAACGACTACAGCCAGCCCAACCCGGCGTTGAAGGAGAAGCAGCTCGAGCTCAACGAGTTCCAGCACATCCAGTACCTCGCCAACTACAACACGACCGCGCACGACGACCTGCAGCCGATCGGCGCGACGGCCGTCTACCCGCTGCCGCTGTACTCCCTGAACTACACGTCGCCGTCGGCCATCCCGGACGGCGCGAAGGTGGCGATCCCCAACGACGCCATCAACCAGGCCCGCGGGCTGCTGGTGCTGCAGGCGGCCGGCCTGGTCACGCTGAAGAACGGCGGCAGCGCGTTCTCCAGCACGGCCGACATCGCCACGAAGAAGGTCGACGTCGTCACCCTCGACGCCTCGCAGACCGCCGGGGCGCTCAAGAGCGGCTCGGTCGTGGCCGCCATCGTGAACAACAACTACGCCACCAGCGCCGGGCTGCCGCACACCGCGGCGGTGTTCCAGGACGACCCGGCCAGCGCGAGCGCGGCGCCGTACGTCAACATCTTCGTCGCCCGCGCGGCCGACAAGGACAACCCGACGTACCTGAAGCTCGCCGAGCTCTACCACGACCCGGCGGTCGAGCAGGGCGTGCAGGAGTCCAACGGCGGCACGGCCATCTTCCGCAAGGTCGCGCCGGCTGAGCTCCAGTCGCTGCTCAAGACCGTCCAGGACCAGGCGGTAGCGGCGGGTAAGAAGTAGCCGTGCCGCACGTACGGCTCGACCGCGTCACGAAGGCGTTCACCCGGGGCCGCAACGGCGCCCGGGTGAACGCCCTCGACGACGTCAGCCTCGAGGTCGCCAAGGGCGAGGTGTTCGGCGTCATCGGCCAGTCGGGCGCCGGCAAGAGCACGCTCATCCGGCTCGTCAACGGCCTCGAGTCGCCGACGAGCGGGCGGGTGTTCGTCGGCGACCGCGAGGTCTCGGCACTGTCCGAAGGGGACAGACGCGGGGTCCGGCGCGACATCGGCATGATCTTCCAGCAGTTCAACCTGTTCCGCTCCCGGACCGTGGCGGGCAACGTGGCGTACCCGCTGAAGGTCGCCGGCGTGCCGAGGGCGGAACGGGACCGGCGGGTGGCTCGGCTGCTCGACTTCGTGGGACTGCTCGACCGCGCGCACGATCACCCCGAGCAGCTCTCCGGCGGGCAGAAGCAGCGCGTCGGCATCGCCCGGGCGCTGGCGACCGAGCCCTCGCTGCTGCTGGCCGACGAGGCCACCAGCGCACTCGACCCGCGCACCACCGGCGAGGTGCTCGACCTGCTCGGGCGGGTCAACCGCGAGCTCGGGGTGACGATCGTGCTCATCACCCACGAGTTGGACGTGATCCGTGCCGTCGCCGACCGGGTCGCGGTCATGGACGGCGGCCGGATCGCCGAGGCGGGCACCGTGTACGACGTGTTCGCGCAGCCCCGGAGTACCGCCGCCGCCGACTTCGTGCGGGGCGCGTTGCGGGACCGCCCGTCGGCGGCCACCCTGCAGCGGTTGCGCCGCACGCACAGCGGGCGCCTCGTCAGCGTGGCGATCCGCGACCGCACCGGCTTCCAGACCGCGCTGGCCAAGACGTTCCTGGCGCACAACGTGGCCGCGGACATCGTCTTCGGCGGCATCAGCGAGCTGCAGGAGCGCGCGGTCGGCAGCCTCACCTTCGAGCTGACCGGCCCCGCCGAGGGCATCGACGCGGCGCTGGCCGCCCTGCGCGCCGACGGCGTCGATGTGGCCGAGGAGGACTGATCGTGGACGAGTTCATCACCAACCTGCCGGTGTTCCGCGACGCGATCTGGCAGACGTTCTACATCGTCATCATCTCGGTCGTCGCCGGCGGCGTGCTCGGGCTGGTGCTCGGATTGACGCTGTACGCCACCCGCCCGGGCAGCCTGCTGTCGAACCGGGCGGTCTTCATCACCGTCAACATTCTCGTCAACGTGGTGCGCCCGATCCCGTTCGTCATCTTCCTCACCGCGATCCAGCCCCTCATGCTGGTCACGATCGGCACGACCATCGGCACGAACGCGGTCACCCTCGCACTGTCGCTCGCCGCGGCCTTCGCGGTGAGCCGCATCATCGAGCAGAACCTGCTGGCGGTCGAGCCCGGGGTCGTCGAGGCCGCCCGGGCCGCCGGCGCCCGACCGATCAGCATCCTGCTCACCGTCGTCGTCCCCGAGGCGCTGGGGCCGGTCATCCTCGGGTACACCTTCATCTTCGTCGGCGTCGTGGACATGTCGGCGCAGGCGGGTCTCTTCGGCGGCGGCGGCCTCGGCGACTTCGCGGTCACCTACGGCTCGCAGCGTTACAACTGGCCGGTCGTGTACATCACCGTCGCCACGATCATCGTGATCGTCCAGGCCGGCCAGTTCCTCGGCAACGCCCTGGCCCGCCGCGCCCTGCGCCGCTAGGAGCGCGTCGCGCCGCGCGGCGGGGGGCGATCACGAGCCCCTGGGGCTCAGCTGCCGAGCAGGAAGCGGGACAGCACGCGGGTGCCGAACTCGAGACCCTCGACCGGCACCCGCTCGTCCACGCCGTGAAAGAGCGACGTGAAGTCCAGCTCCGGCGGCAGCCGCAGCGGCGCGAAGCCGAAGTTGCGGATGCCGAGCAGTTGAAAGGACTTGGCGTCGGTGCCGGCGGAGAGCATGTACGGCAGCAGCCGCGCCCCCGGGTCCTCAGCGGAGATCGCCGAGGTCATCGCGTCGACGAGGCGCCCGTCGAAGGTCGTCTCCACCGGTGGGAGCTGGTCCCAGTCCATCTCGATATCCGGCCCGAGGACCTCGGCCAGGGTCTTCTCGAAGGCCGCCTCGCGGCCGGGCAGCATCCGCCCGTCGACGGTCGCCTCGGCCAGCGACGGCACCACGTTCGTCTTGTACCCGGCGTTGAACATGGTCACGTTGGCGGTGTCGCGCAGGGTGGCGCCGATGAGCCGGGCCACCGAACCGAGCCGGGCGACGGCCGTCTCCGGGTCGTCGGGGTCGAACGGCACCCCGGTCAGCTCGGCCACACCCTCCAGGAACTCGCGGGTCGCGCCGGTGAGCACGATCGGGAACCGGTGGGCGTCGAGGCGGGCCACGGCGGCGGCGAGCTTGGCCACGGCGTTGTCGGTGTGCACCATGGAGCCGTGGCCGGCGGTGCCGCGGACCTTGAGCCGCAGCCACATGATGCCCTTCTGGGCGGTCTCCACGAGGTAGGCGCGCACGCCGTCGGCGAGGGTCAGCGAGAACCCGCCGACCTCGCTGACCGCCTCGGTCACGCCGTCGAAGAGGTCCGGCCGGTGGTTGACGAGCCAGCGGGCGCCGTGGAAGCCGCCGGCCTCCTCGTCGGCGAGGAAGGCGAGCACGATGTCCCGGGGCGGCACCGTCCCGTCGCGTTTGAACTGGCGGGCGACGGCGAGGGTCATGGCGACCATGTGCTTCATGTCGATGGCGCCGCGGCCCCACACGTACCCGTCACGGATTTCGCCGGAGAACGGGTGCACGGACCACTCGGCGGGGTCGGCCGGCACCACGTCGAGGTGGCCGTGCACGAGCAGCGCGCCACGACCCGGATCCGCGCCGGCCAGCCGGGCGACGACGTTGCCGCGGCCGGGGCCGGACTCGACGTAGTGCGGCTCGAACCCGACCTCGGCGAGCTTCTCCGCGACGTACTCGGCGGCGACTCGCTCGCCGGCCAGGGTCGCCGGATCGCCGGTGTTCGTCGTGTCGATCCGGATCAGGTCGCTCGTCAGGGCGGCGACCTCATCCGCGGCGGTGCTCGGACGCGGGCTCGGTGTCATCCGACTATCCTACTATATCGATAGGATATTCCAGTGCGCGCTCGGACCCGGCGGGCCTTCCCTCAGTACACCCGGAAGTCGAACGCGCCCGTGAACTGCTGCGTGCGCCCGGCGACGACCGTCAGGGTGCCGGTCCAGGGGCCGGCCGACGGCACGTTGACGGAGCTGCCGGAGAACGTGACCGGGGTCGGCTCGCCGGGGCGGACCGCGCCGGGGATCCGGTAGGGGAACCGGACCTCCAGTGCCCGCACCGGCCCGCCGGCCTGGCTCAGCACGAGCTGCAGCGACTGGGCGGGCGGCGTGGCGTCGGTGCGCCCGGCAACGGTGATCCGCAGGCGCTGCGGGCCGCGCCGCACCGGCGCGATGTCGACGGTCACGGCGTAGGGGCCGATCGCGGCGTCGATGTGCCGCTCGGGGGCGTAGGCCGCCTCGGCCGGGGTGATCGAGGACAGCACGCCGGACACGACCACGACGGCGGCGCCGGTGGCGGCCTCGAGGCGGACCCGGCCGCGGAGGCGGGCCGTCTGCCCCGGGGCCGGCCGGGCATCGGCGTCCGCGGGGCCGGCGAGGGCGATCTGCCGGCGGACCCAGCGGTTGCCGGTCGCGCCCAGGGCCACCATCGCGCCGACGAGCAGCAGCTTGGCGGCCAGCACGAACCCGTACGCCGTGGTCAGCAGGGCGCCGGGATAGCGGACCTCGACGAGCGACTGCAGCAGCCCGGAGGCCAGCAGTGCGACCACCGCCCCGGCGGCGTACCCGGACCACCGCGGCAGCCGCCGCAGCCGTTCGCCGGTGATGCGCCGCCGCAGCAGCAGCCACCCGAGGGCGGCCAGCCCCCCGAGCCAGGCGGTCATGGCGGTCACGTGCAGCAGCGTCGAGGCGAGCTGCCACCACGCCCCGCCGCCGCCGTGGCCGTTGCGCACCACGCTGCCGAGCACGGCGAGCGCGAGCAGGCCGCCGGCCGTCCAGCGCACCCGCCCGGCCGCGGGCCGGTCCGGGGGCGGCAGCACCCCGGCCACCGCCGCCAGCAGCGCCAGGCGCACCCAGATCGCCGCGCAGTACGAGGAGCCGGCGAACCCGGCCAGGGCCGCCCAGCTCGCCCCGCCGTGGCCGGCGGAGGACTGCCACAGGTACTGCAGCACGGCCTGCGCCAGCGAGCCGGCCGCGGCCACCGCCGCACCGGCCCGGGCCGCCCGCCACAGGATCCGCCGTTCGCCCTCGTCGGCTCCCAGCACCAGGGCGGCGGGGACGAGGCCGAGGGCGGCGACGAGGCCGAGGTACACCAGGGCCTTGCCGGCGGCGGCGCCGAGCGCCCATCCGGTGCCCGGCGTGCGGCCGGACGGCGGGACGGGGATCGCGGTCGCGGGCACGCCGTAGCCGAACTGGATCGAGCCGCCGACCGGGTGCGTGTCGGCCGACACCACCGACCAGCTGACGATGTACACGCCCCGGGGCAGGCCTTCGCGCAGCCCGATGACGAGGGTGCGGCGGCCGGGCTCGAGCCTAGCCGGGCCGGCGTCGACCCGCCCGCCGTCCTCGGCGACCGCGGTCGCGGCGTCGGCCGCCGGCGGCAGCGTCACCGGCTCGTCAAACGTGACCCGCACGGCCGACGGCGCCGCCTGCAGCTGCGCGCCGTTGGCGGGGTCGGTGGCGACCACGTAC
>NZ_JBFAZW010000122.1:0-32235 GCF_040682015.1 Dactylosporangium sp. NPDC051485 | reverse complement strand
GACCGGTCGGCGCCGAGCAGGGCAACGTCGAGCAGATCGGCGCCGATCAGCACAACCGCGGCGCCGACGCCGTGCCGCTGCGCGGACGCCAGATCTGCGTTCTCATCCCGTCGAATCAGAAGTTGCTCAGGACGTTGACGAGCACCTTGTCGATGGTCGTCGGGTCGCTCGCGTCGTACGCCGCCGCCCGGGACGCCGCCGAGATCTTCTGGAGCGTCGCGAGGTCGGCCTGCCCGCCGTACGCAATCGTGAAGACCCGGACCGGGATCTCCTTGTCGGAGGTGTCCACGTCACGGACGAGGGCGTTGAGGTCGCTGTCCTTCGGGTACTCGTTCTTGCCGTCCGTGAGGACCACCACCGCGTTGATCCGGCCGGGGTCGGCCATCGACGCCATCTTGGTCTGCGCGGCCCTGGTGGTGGCGTACAGCGCCGTGCCGCCCTCCGCGCTCAGCGACTGGATCACCTTCTCCAGCTTCGCCCGGTTGGTGTTCAACCCGCCGACGGGGACCTGCTCGGTGTACGGCGTGCTCGCCCCGCCGACCTCGGTCGAGAAGGTCCAGAGCCCGACCTCGTCGTCCGGGGCGAACAGCTTGAGCGCCTGCAGCGCCGCCTGCTTGGCCAGGTCCATGCGGGAGTGCCCGTTGCCGGCGTCATTGTTCATCGAGCCCGAGACGTCGAGCACCAGCAGCACCTTGGCCCGCTTACGCTGCGCGTCCCACGTGGCCAGCGCCTTCTCCATGACCTTCGGCGAGGGCGGGTCGATGATCGTGAACTTCGCGTCCGGCGACATCCCGTTCTCCCGCGTCAGCCCGGCGCCGGGCTTGCCCTCGTACGTGCGGAAGGCGAGGTCGGTGAAGCGCTTCTGCTGCGGCGCGTCGCGCACGTAGGCGAGGAAGTCGGCGGCTGCGGCCTTCTGCTCGTCGCTGGCGTTGCTGAGCACCACGTACGGGTGGTCACTCAGCAGGGTGCCCTCTTTGGGGTAGATGGCGACGAGCGGCACGCGCGGCTTGGGTCCCTTGCCGGCCAGCGCCGGGTCGCCCGTCGGATTGCCGGTGTTGTAGTCGTACACCGACTTCTCCTCCAGCGCGACGGCGCTGATGTAGTTCAGCCCCCGCCCGGCCTGGTCGGCCGCCAGGAGGTTGGACAGGAACGTCAGCGAGATGTCCCCGTAGTGCACGACGGCGGACTCGACCGCCTTGACGTACTGCAGGACCTTCGGGTCCGCGAGATCCTTCTCGGTGAGGTCGGTCGAGCGCCCGGTGGCGGCGAAGTAGGCGCCCACGGTCGCGTTCAGCCCCGACGTGGAGAAGTGCGGGTTGGTCTTGCCGAGCTTGAACCGGCCCCACTCGGGGTGGCCCTTGGCGCCCCAGCCGTTCGGGTCGTTGGTCAGGCCGAGCACGTCGTCCCAGCCGATGGGCTTGTCGGGCCAGCCCAGCGCCTCGGCCATCGGCTTGGGCATGGCGAGCACCACCGGCGACTGCACGACCATCGGCAGCTTGCCGTCGGGCACCAGGGCACCCTTGTCGGTGCTGGCCAGCCGCTGCTTGAGCAGCGCCACCCAGGACGCCGACGCGGGCGTCCAGACCGCCGGCTGCGGCCCGTCGCGCTGCACGTCCCACCCGGTGGAGAGCGCGTCGAGGGCCGCGCCGGAGGCCTTGGACTGCACGACCGGGTCGGCGCACTTGCCGTCGAAGCGCCGGTCGGACTCGATGTAGCTCTTGGCGAGCTGCGTCATCAGCGCGGCCTTTTCGCTGGACGCGCTGATGTTCAGCGCGATGCACCCCTCGCGGCGCGGCGACGAGCCGTTCTTGCCGTCGTCGCTCTTGCCGCCCCGGTTGGCCAGCACGAGGTACACCGCACAGATCGCGAACACGCCGATGACCGCGGCGATGATGATCGGCAGGGGGTTGCGCCGCCGGTTGGGGGCCGGGTAACTCACGTGTCGCTCGCCTCCACGCTGGTGCGTTCGTGGTGCGCCTCCTGCGGGCGCGGCACCAGTGTGTCAGGTCGGGTCGAACCGCGATCAAGCCACATGGTTGATCGCGGCTGCTCGGGACTTGCCGGATTGTTCGCCGACGCCTGGCAAATCCGATATGGGCGGGCGAACCGCTCGTTGGTTCACGATAAGTCGGGCGCTGCGCGCCGCGACTTATCGGATTTATACCCTGACGGGCGGAATATCCGATTCCGGCATTGTCGATCATCACTTCGTCGCGCCGCCGCTCGGCGTGCTTGCCTTCACGGGCCCGCCCATGCCAGCGCACAGCCCGAGTCCCGGCCAGGCTGCTACGCCCACACCGGGGCATGCCGAAGCCCCAAGCGGGTGGCCTCGATGACCGGGAAGCCGCTGCTGACCGACGGCGGATCTGCGAGAGGTGGCCTCAGGCGACGAGGACGGCGTCGCGCGGGCGGTCGGACGAACCGCGGGTGCCGCGCAGCGTCGTGCGGAGCGGCCCGGTGTGGTGGACCGCGACCGACAGCTTGGCGTCGAGGGAGATCTTCGACTTCGGCGCGTCGCGTTGCACCAGCCGGGCCTGCGGCGCGTCGGCCGGGCCGCCGCTCGCCGCCGGCACGGGCTCCGCCTGCCCCGGAGCCGCGGGCGAGGACGCCGCAGCCGGCACGACCTCGGCCGCCGAGCCGTCGTCCGGCTTGCGGTCGCGCCCGCCGACCGGCACGAGCACCGGCGCCAGGTCCTCGGACAGGGCGAGCGTGTCGCTCACATCGCGCAGCACCTCGGACAGCGCCGCGCCCAACGCCTCACAGATCGCGGCCAGCAGCTCGCTGGACGCCTCCTTCTGGCCGCGCTCGATCTCCGACAGATACCCAAGGCTCACATTGGCCGCGGTGGAGACCTCGCGGAGCGTCCGATGCTGGGCCTGCCGTCGCGCTCGCAGCGCGTCACCGATCACCCGACGAAGCAGCACGGTGGCACCCCCTCTGACGCAGCTGGCAAGACCGCGAAAACTGGTACTCGTCACGGTACCTGGTACAGCGCCGATCGACACCCTGCCCCGCCGTTATCAGACGGCGAGGGTCTCCGCGAGCAACCCGACGGCCGCCTCGACCGCCCCGCCCCGCACCGCCGCCCGGTCGCCCGGCAGCGTCAGTTCCCGCACCTCGACCCGCTCCGGCTGCCCGTGCGCCGGCGGCGGCCCGACGACCGCCACGTAGACCCGGCCGACCGGCTGACCTGCTTGTGGGTCCGGTCCGGCGACCCCGGTCGTGGCCGCCGCCCAGTCCGCGCCGCACCGTTCACGGGCCCCGGCGGCGAGCGCGGCGGCCACGGAGGGATCGACGGGTCCGTGCGATGAGAGAAGCGGCGGCGGTACGCCGAGCAGCCGCGCCTTCAACTCTGTTGCGTACGCCACGATGCCGCCCCGGAACACCCGGCTCGCCCCGGGCACCTCGACGAAGGCCGCCGCGAGCAACCCTCCGGTCAGCGACTCGGCCACGGCGAGCGTCTCGCCGCGCTCCTGCAATGCCGCCAGTACCGCACCCGCCCTCTGCTCGCTCACCGCTCCCCCTCCACGATCGTCACGACCCGGCTCCGCTCCTCAACCTCCCATACTCGCCCGCTTTCGCTCGACCTCCCACGCCCACCGCCACCTATCTGCCCGCCCTACGGCGATAGCTATACCTCACATATCACCACAGATCAGACCCTCGCTAAGTCGCGCATGACCGACGGCCAGTAGGTCAGATATGTCCGATCCGGACGTGGCAGCACACGTCAACGGCGACCGGCCGCCAGGCAGAACCGGAAGCCAACGCGGAGCCGGCAACCAGGCGGACACAGGACACGCCAGCACAAACGCGAAGCTGCGGCCGCGCGAACGCTGGCGCGCAGGCAGGTGGAGGCACGGGCGCGCTAAGCAGACGCGGGTCGACCCGAGCGCGGGCGCGGCATGGGCGTGGAGGCGGAGGCGCGGCGCGGGCCCGGAAGCGCGCGGCGCGGGCGCGGAGGCGCGGAGGCGGAGGCGCGGGGCGCGGGCGCACGCCGGAGCCGGAGTCGCACACCGCTTCGCAAGCAAGCGCCGCAAAGCGGCACCCCAGACACCACGCGGCGGCGCGCCAGGGATCAGGCGACTGGCTCGTCCGCCTGCGGAGCCGCGACCGTGGCCTCCGGCGGTCCCGGGTACGCCGCGCCCCCAGCGGCTAAGGACGCCCGCCGAATCCGAATGGCGCGCGCCACATAGTCCAGCCCAGTGACCACCGTCACGATGAGGGCGGCGGCCATGATCCACGGGCCGACGGCGGCCAGGGTGGGGGGTAGGGGGGTGAGGTACCAGCCGATGGCGAGGATCTGCAGGGCGGTCTTCACCTTGCCGCCGCGGCTCGCCGGGATCACGCCGTGGCGGATCACCCAGAAGCGCAGGGCGGTCACGCCCCACTCGCGGATCAGGATGAGGGCCGTCACCCACCAGGGCAGCTTGTCGTAGAAGGACAGCAGCACGAGGGCGGCGCCGGTGAGGGCCTTGTCGGCGATCGGGTCGGCGACCTTGCCGAAGGAGGTGATGAGGTTGTGGGTGCGGGCGACCCAGCCGTCGACGTAGTCGGTGGCGGAGGCGACCACGAAGGTCAGGCCGGCGGCGAGCTGCCAGCCGTCGTGCGTCATCCGGCTGGCCACCACGCAGACGACGAAGACCGGGACAAGCACCATCCGCGCGACCGTGAGGACGTTGGCCGCGTTGAGCAGGGGGACGGGCTTCGCGGGCGTCACGGCGAGGCCGGGCTGATCAGCTCGATCGGGGTGGCGACCAGGTCGACGCCGATGCTGTCGGTGACCTTGGCGCGCACGAGGTCGCCGGGGCGCAGGGTGGCCGGGTCGAGGGCGGCGCCGGGCACGAGGGTGGTGGAGCCGTCGACCTCCGGGGCCTGGTGGGCGCCGCGGCCCTCGACGTCGACGCCGTCGGCGTGGGGCTCGACGGTGTCGACCAGCACGTCGATCAGGGAGCCGATGCGGTCGCCGGCGCGCTGGGCGCAGAGCTCCTCGGCGAGGGCGCTCATCCAGTCGTACCGCTTCTTGATCGTCCCCGCCGGGACCTTGTCCGGCAGGCTCGCCGCCTCGGTGCCGTCCTCGTCGCTGTAGTCGAAGACGCCGATCGCGTCCAGACGGGCCTCCGTCAGGAAGCGGGCGAGCTCGTCGACGTCCTCGCGGGTCTCGCCCGGGAAGCCGACGATCACGTTGCTGCGGGCGCCGGCCTCGGGGTCGAGCTTGCGCGCGGCGGCGAGCAGCTCCAGGAAGCGCTCGGTCGAGCCGAAGCGGCGCATCCGGCGCAGCACCGGCTCGCTGGAATGCTGGAAGGACAGGTCGAAGTAGGGCGCGACGCCCGGCGTGGTGGCGATCGCCTCGATCAGGCCGGGGCGGGTCTCGGCGGGCTGCAGGTAGGACACGCGCACCCGGACGATGCCGGGGGTGGCGGCCAGCTGGGGCAGGAGCTTCTCCAGCAGCCGCGGGTCGCCCAGGTCCTTGCCGTATGAGGTGGAGTTCTCGCTGACCAGGACCAGCTCCCGCACCCCGTTGGCGCCGAGCCACTCCGCCTCGGCGAGCACCTCGTCCGGGGTACGCGAGACGAAGGCGCCGCGGAAGGACGGGATCGCGCAGAAGGTGCACCGCCGGTCACAGCCGCTGGCCAGCTTGAGCGGGGCGACGGGGCCGTCGTCGAGCCGGCGGCGCAGCACCCCTTGCAGGTGGGCCGGGAGATGGCCCGGGGTGACGACCGCGGTGGCGGTGCGCCGCTCGACCGGGGTGATCGGCAGCAGCGTGCGCCGGTCGCGGGGGGCGTGGGACGGGATCGTCTCGCCCGCCAGGATGGCGTCGAGCCGGGCCGCCATGTCCGGATAATGGTCGAAGCCGAGCACCGCATGGGCCTCGGGCAGCTCACCGGCCAGCTCTTCGCCGTAGCGCTCGGCGAGGCAGCCGGTGGCGACCACCTTGGCGCCGGTGTCGGCCGCGGCCAGCAGGGTGTCGATCGAGTCCTGCTTGGCCTTGGCCACGAAGCCGCACGTGTTGACCAGCACCACATCGGCGTCGGTGCCGTCGGTCGTCACCGACCACCCGCCGTCGGCGAGGCGGGCGGCCAGTTCCTCGGAGTCCACCTCGTTGCGGGCACAGCCCAGGGTGAGCAGGGCTACGCGGCGGTCAGCATTGGTGGACATGGTGTCGAGGGTACCGACCGGCACCGACAATTTCGGCCTCAGGGCGCCGGGAACGGATCCCGGAAGGTGAATGCCCGTGCCGTGGGCCCTTCGCGTCTCAGCAGCTCCAACCGCTCCCCCGCCTCCCCGACGGTCGGGATGTGGCCCTCTGGCACCCACCAGATGACCGTGGCAGCCTCGCCGAGCGGGTGGAACCACTCCCGGCGCCGTCGCAGGACGTCGAGGTGGCCGCTGCGGAACGTGAAGTCGCGGAGTGATTCGAGACCCTTCCACACGGAGAGGTTCACCATGGTGTCGTCGCCGTAGGGGCGCAGCGACGTCGCGTCGGCCCCCTCGTCGTCGACCAGCCGCCAGACGAAGCCGGGCCACCCGTCGGCGATCGCGTTGATCCGGTCGAGTTCGCCGTAGAACCCGGCCATCCGGGGGTCCTCCCGAGGTCCCACGGGCACGCCGAGGTTGAGCTGCGCGAGATGAGCGGTCATGCCGGCAGTCTAAAACAAAGAACCATTGGTTTTTGTACCGCATGTGCCACGATCCACCACCACGCAGCACCCCTCGGGCCCCGGATCGATCCGCACCCCGCCGCCGAAAGCCGCCTTCAGCAGCTCGAGGTTGGCCCCGCACACGGCACCGGGATGGTTGCGGGCCACGCCGCCGAACGGGCAGTTGCGCAGCCGCCACACGCCGCCGTCGGCGTAGGGCTCGTACCCCAGCCCCCGCAGCGTCTCCTCGACCGGCGCCCCCTCGCGCGCCAGCCGCTCCCCCTGCCGGCGCGCGGCCGCGTACAGAGCCGGCTCCACGCCCGCCTCCTCGACCGCGTCGGCGAGCACCTCGGCCAGCACCCGGTACCCGCGCGGCGGCAGGCTCACGGCGTGCTCGGCGGCCGAGCGCTCGTACAGCTTCGAGGGCCGCCCCGCCCCCGGCCCGCTCTTGCCGCCCAGCCGCGCGAACGACACGTCGAGCAGCCCGGCCCCGGCCAGCTTGTCGAGGTGGTGCGCGGCGAGGTTGCGCCCGATCTCGAGCGCCTCGGCCACCTGATCGCGGCTCACCGGCCCGCCGGCCGCGGCCACGTGCTCGTACACGGCCCGCCGCCGCGGGTCGGCCAGCACGGAAAGCGCATCGAACCCCTGCACAGGTCAACTATCGCAGCAGCATCGCGGCGATCGTCAGGGCCGCCATCGACAGGGCCGCCGCCGGGTCAGTCGTCCTCGGGCTTCAGGGTGGCGAAGACCTCGGCGAGGGCGTCGGGCTTGATGAGGACGTCGCGGGCCTTGGAGCCCTCGGACGGGCCGACGATGCCGCGGCTCTCCATCAGGTCCATGAGGCGCCCGGCCTTGGCGAAGCCGACCCGCAGCTTGCGCTGCAGCATGCTCGTCGAGCCGAACTGGCTGGTCACGACCAGCTCGATGGCCTGGACCAGCAGCTCCAGGTCGTCGCCGATCTCCTCGTCGATCTTCTTCTTGCCCTCGTCGCGCTTCTGGGTGACGCCCTCGCGGAACTCGGGCTCGCGCTGGTCCTTGCAGAACTTGACGATGTCGCTGATCTCGGTCTCGCTGACCCAGGCGCCCTGGATGCGGATCGGCTTCGAGGCGCCCATCGGCAGGAACAGCGCGTCGCCGCGGCCGATCAGCTTCTCCGCGCCGGGCTGGTCGAGGATGACCCGCGAGTCGGCGAGGCTGGAGGTGGCGAACGCCAGCCGGGACGGCACGTTGGCCTTGATCAGGCCGGTGACCACGTCGACGCTGGGCCGCTGGGTGGCCAGCACCAGGTGGATGCCGGCCGCGCGGGCCAGCTGCGTGATGCGCACGACCGAGTCCTCGACGTCGCGCGGGGCGACCATCATGAGGTCGGCCAGCTCGTCGACGACGACCAGCAGGTACGGATACGGCCGGATCACCCGCTCGCTGCCCGGCGGCGCGGTGATCTGCCCGGCCCGGACCTTGCGGTTATAGTCGTCGATGTGCCGGACGCCGGCCGCGGCCAGGTCGTCGTAGCGCATGTCCATCTCGCCGACCACCCAGTCGAGGGCGTCGGCCGCCTTCTTCGGGTTGGTGACGATCGGGGTGACGAGGTGCGGGATGCCCTCGTAGCTGGTCATTTCGACCCGCTTGGGGTCGACCAGCAGCAGTCGCACCTCGTCGGGCGTGGCCCGGGTCAGCAGCGAGACGAGCAGGCTGTTGAGGCAGGAGGACTTGCCGGCGCCGGTGGCCCCCGCGATGAGGATGTGCGGCATCTTGGCCAGGTTGGCCACGACGTAGCCGCCCTCGATGTCCTTGCCCAGCGCGACGATCAGCGGGTGGTGGTCGCTGGTGGCCACCCGGGAGCGCAGGACGTCGCCGAGGGCCACGTTCTCCCGGTCGGTGTTGGGGATCTCCACGCCGACCGCGCTCTTGCCCGGGATCGGGCTCTGGATGCGCACGTCGGCGGACTTCACCGCGTAGGCGATGTTCTTGGACAGGGCGGTGATCCGCTCGACCTTGACGCCGTGGCCGATCTCCACCTCGTACCGCGTCACCGTCGGGCCCCGGGTGAAGCCGGTGACGATCGCGTCGACCCCGAACTGCTCGAACACGCCCTGCAACGCGTTCATGACCTCGTCGTTGGCCCGGGTGCGCCCGCGCGGGGCGTCGCCGGTGCCGAGCAGGGTGGGCGGGGGCAGCTTGTAGTCGGCGTCGGTGAGTGCGAGCTGCTCGGCCCTGGTGGGCAGCGGCCCGTGCTCCGGCGGGATCCGGCCGTCGGCCGGCTCGGGCTCCGGCTCGGCCTTCCTGCCCTTGCGCCGCCCCGCCGCGGGCACGCGCTGCAGGACCACGGTGTCGTGGATCAGCCCGGGCTCGAGGTCGGGGGCGGCCGCGTCGAACTCGCCGGGGTCCAGGCCGAGCGGGTGCGGCAGCGGCGGGGGGCCCTGGTCGGCGTCGGTCTTGGCGCCCTGCCGGCGGCGGGCCGGGCGGCGCGCGGGGGCCGGCTCCGGCTCGTCGTCGTAGAGCTCCTCGTAGTCCTCGTCGTCGGCGAGGGTGGGGTCCTCGACCCGGCCGAGGGCGAGGTCGCGCAGCTGGCGCCAGCGGTGCGGGATGTGGGCGATCGGCGTGGAGGTGACCACCAGGAAGCCGAAGATCAGCAGCAGGAGCAGCAGCGGCACGGCCACCCAGGCGGTGACGGCCATCTCCAGCAGCCCGCCGCCGCCCCGGCCGAGCAGGCCGCCGGCGCTGTCCATCTTTTCCGGGACCGTCGGGCTGCCGGCGGCCAGGTGCAGCAGGCCGCAGCCGGCGAGGAAGACGGCGCCCCAGCCGACGAAGCCGCGGCCGCGCCGCTCGTCGGGGTCGCCGGAGGCGCGCATCACCCGGATGCCGCCGACGAGCAGCAGGACCGGCAGGATCGTGGCGGCGGTGCCGATGAAGGTGTGGCAGATCCCGGCCAGCCAGCGCCCGACCGGCCCGGCGGCCTCGAACCACAGGGCGGCGGTGAGCAGCACGGCCGCGCCGATGAGGGTCAGCCCGGCGCCGTCGCGGCGGTGCTCGGGGTCGAGGTCACGGGCGTTGGCGGCCTGCCGGCCGATGGCCCGGGCGCCCCAGCCGACGCCGTGCGCGAGGCCCATCCAGACGGCGATCATGCCCCGGCCGAGCAGGCCCAGCGGCGTGGCGACGGCGGCCCCGCCGCGGCGGCGGCGCACCGGCGCGACCCGGGTGGCGGCCCGCGGGGTCGCCTTCGCCCTGGTCCGGGTGCCCGTCGTGGCCTTGGCCGGCGTGGCGGCCGCGGCCCGCGAGCGGGGTGCCGCCCGCTTCTGCGCGGTCGCACGCGTGTTCGAACCGCCGCGCGCGTTGGACGTGCCGCCGCCGCGGCCGGCCTGGGAGGTGCGGCCCGCCATGGTCACACCGTAGCGGGGGGCTCCGACATTTCACGTTCGGCACGCCGGTGGCGATACTTCGCAAACGCCACCGCGTACGAGCCGGCGACGACCACACCCACGAGGACCTGCAGCAGGTGGGTGTAGCGCTCCGGATACAGGACGTTCTCGATGTAGGTGTCGACGAAGCCGCGGTCGCTCACCGACTGCCCGGCCCGGCGCCGGGCCCAATGCTCGATCACGGTGAGGGGGCAGGTCAGCGGGATCGTGACCACGGCGAGCCCCCATGCGGCGGCGGCCAGATGGGGCCAGAAGGCCCGCGGCCACCGCCAGACGAGGAACCCGCCGAGCACGACGTACGCCAGGAAACAGAAGTGCAGCGCCAGCACCGTGGTCGCCAGCGCCGCGTACATCTCACACCTCGACGACTGTCGGAACGATCATCGGCCGGCGCCGGTAGGCCTCGTTGACCCACCGCCCGACGGTGCGCCGCACGATCTGCTGCAGCTGGTGCGGGTCGGTGATGCCCTCGGTCGCGGCCTTGTTCAGCGCGTCGGTGACCAGCGGCAGCACCGCGTTGAACACCGCCGGGTCGTCGGAGAAGCCCTTGGCCGACACCGTCGGGCCGGCCACCACCTTGCCGGTGACCGAGTCGATGACCACGGTCGCGGCGATGAACCCTCCGTCGCCCAGGATGCGCCGCTCGGTGAGCAGCGACTCGCCCACGTCCCCGATCGCCAGGCCGTCGACGTAGACGTACCGCGACCGGATGTGACCGACCAGGCGCGCCTGGCCCTTGACGAGGTCGACGACGTCGCCGTCCTCGCAGAGCACCACGTTCTCGTCGGGCACGCCGGCCTCCCGGGCCAGCTGGGCGTGCGCCCGCAGGTGCCGCCACTCGCCGTGCACCGGCATGAAGTTGCGCGGCTTGACCACGTTGAGCAGGTACAGCAGCTCGCCGGCCGGGGAGTGCCCGGAGACGTGGACCTTGGCCACGTCCTTGTGCACCACGATCGCGCCGGCCCGGGAGAGCTGGTTGATCACCCGGTAGACCGCGGTCTCGTTGCCCGGCACCAGCGACGAGGCCAGCACGATCGTGTCGCCCTCGCCGATGACGATGTGCCGGTGGTCGCCGTTGGCCATGCGGCCCAGGGCGCTCATCGGCTCGCCCTGGGAGCCGGTCGACATGAGCACGACCCGCTCGGGCGGCAGGCTCATCGCCTCGTCGATGGCCACCACCAGCCCGTGCGGGATGCGCAGCAGCCCCAGGTCGCGGGCGATGCCCATGTTGCGCACCATCGAGCGGCCGATGAGGGCGACCTTGCGGCCGTGCGCGTGGGCGGCGTCGAAGACCTGCTGCACGCGGTGCACATGGGAGGCGAAGGAGGCGACGATGATCCGCCCGGTGGCCCGGCCGAAGATGCCCCCCAGCACCGGGCCGATCTCCCGCTCCGGGGTGACGAACCCGGGGATCTCGGCGTTGGTCGAGTCCGACAGCAGCAGGTCGACGCCCCGGGCGCCCAGCCGGGCGAAGCCGGCCAGGTCGGTGATGCGCCCGTCGAGCGGCAGCTGGTCCATCTTGAAGTCGCCGGTGTGCAGCAGCGTGCCGGCCGTGGTGGTGACCGCGACCGCGAGCGCGTCCGGGATCGAGTGGTTCACCGCGAAGAACTCGCACTCGAAGGGCCCGAGCCGCTCGACCTGGCCCTCGCGGACGGTGAGCGAGTAGGGCTCGATGCGCCGCTCGGCAAGCTTCGCCTCGACCAGGGCGAGGGTGAACTTCGACCCGACCAGCGGGATGTCCGGCTTGTGGGCCAGCAGGTACGGCACCGCGCCGATGTGGTCCTCGTGCCCGTGGGTGAGCACGATCGCCTGCACCTCGCCCAGCCGGTCGAGGATCGAGGAAAAGTCCGGCAGGATGAGGTCGACGCCGGGCTGCTCGACGTCCGGGAACAGCACGCCGCAGTCGATGATGAGCAGCTTGCCGCCGAACTCCAGCAGCGTCATGTTGCGGCCGATCGCGCCGAGCCCGCCCAGCGGGGTCACCCGCAGGGTGTTGGGCCCCGGAGGGGGCGGCGGATCGAGGTCGACGTGCGCCACCGTCATAGGGCCACTCCGAGTTCGTTGTGGTGCGCCATCTGGTCGGCGGAGCCGATGATGCGGCCCGCCTCTGCGCAATCTTCCCGCAACCGGCCGAGTTCCGCCGCGTTCGCCGACACCAGCGGCGGACGGACCGGACCGGCCGGCAGGCCGAGCAGCGTCAGGGCGGCCTTGGTCAGGATGACACCCTGGGTGCGGAAGAACCCGCAGAACGCCGGCAACAGTTGCAGGTGCAGCTCACGGGCCCGGGCAACGTTGCCCTGCTCGTGCGCGAGGATCATCGCCTTGGTCTGCGGCCCGAAGACGTGCGTGGGCACGCCCACCACGCCGACGGCGCCCACGCAGACCAGGGGCAGCGTCAGCTTGTCCTCGCCCGAGTAGTACGCCAGGTTGGTGCGCTTGATCACCCAGGCGCTCTCCCCGAGGTCGCCCTTGGCGTCCTTCACGGCGACGATCCGCTCGTGCTCGCCGAGCCGGCACATCGTCTCGGTCTCGATCGCCACGCCGGACCGGCCCGGGATGTCGTAGACCATCACGGGCAGCCCGGAGGCGTCGGCGACGGTCCGGAAGTGCTGCAGCAGGCCAGCCTGGGGCGGCTTGTTGTAGTACGGCGTCACCACGAGCAGCCCGTCGGCGCCGGCCTTCTCAGCGCCCCGGGCGAGCTCGACGGTGTGTGCGGTGTCGTTGGTGCCGACGCCGGCGATCACGGTGGCCCGGTCGCCGACGGCCTCCACGACGGCGCGGAGCACCCGGTCCTTCTCCGCGTCGCTGGTGGTGGCCGACTCGCCGGTGGTGCCGTTGATCACCAGGCCGTCGTGCTCCTGCTCGTCCACCAGATAGGTGGCGAGTCGGGCGGCGCCGTCGACGTCGAGCGAACCGTCAGGCCCGAACGGCGTGACCATCGCGCTGAGCAGCCGGCCGAAGGGCCGGCCGGGGACGGAGCCGGTGCGTGTCATACGCACAACTTAGCGGAAGGCTCGGGGACGCATTTTTCAAGATTCCCAGGTGTACTGCGCGGTCGCCACCTCGCTGCCGTCCTCCAGCGTCGAGATGGCGAAATCCCCGAACACGCTGGGCGCGATGCGCTGCAGTTCCCGCAGGCAGGCCACGGCCACCTCGCGGATCTCCACGTCGGCCCCCTCGCTCGCGCGCATGGTCACGAAGTGCCGCCAGGCCCGGTAGTTCCCGGTCACCACGATCCGCGTCTCGGCCGCGTTCGGCAGCACCGCCCGCGCCGCCTGCCGCGCCTGCTTGCGCCGCAGGGTGGGGCTGGCCACGTCGGCGAACTTGGCCTCGAGCCCCTCGAGCAGCTCGTTGTACGCCTTCAGCGCCGCCTCGCTCGCCTCGACGAACGTCTTGTGCAGCGCCGGGTCCTCGGCGATCACGGCCGGCTCGACCATCGCCGCATCCCGCCCGGGCACGTACCGCTGCGACAGCTGCGAGTAGGAGAAGTGCCGGTGCCGCACGAGCTCGTGCGTGAACGAGCGCGACACCCCGGTCATGTAGAACGTGACCGTCCCGTGCTCGAGCACGGAGAGGTGCCCGACCTCGAGGATGTGCCTGAGGTACCCCGCGTTCGTGGCCGTGGCCGGGTTCGGCTTGCTCCACGACTGGTAACACGCCCGCCCCGCGAACTCGGCAAGCGCCTCCCCGCCGTCCGCATCGGTCGACCACGCAACGTCGGCGGGCGGCTCGAAGTGGGTCCAGGCGATGGCTTTGACGGAGAGCATCCGCTGAGCCTACAGCCGCTACACGAAGAAGTAGGTGAACGGTGCCCACGGTAGGTTGCGCAACACACTGAACGCGAGCCACGCCACCAGGAAGCCGATCAGCGCCCCATTGGAGATGCGCAGCATGGGGAGCTTGAACGGCAGGTTGAGGCGGTTCACCGTCCAGGCCACGTAGAGATACGCCAGGAACGGCGCCGCGAACACGAGCGGCGCGTGGTGGTGCGCCGCCGCGGGGATGTCCCCGTGCAGCAGATACCAGGATGCCCGCGTCCCGCCGCACCCGGGGCAGTCGAACCCGGTGAGCAGCTTCACGATGCAGGTCGGCTGGTCGGAGGCCCCGGCGGACGTGGGCTTCATGAGCAGCGTGTACGCCACCCCGCCGGAGATCAGCGCGGCCACCCCGGCCGGTGCCGCCCACCGCGGCAGCCGCGCCGCGAGCCGCGCGAACCGCCCGGGCTGGCGGGCCGGATACTGGTAGTACTGGTACACCGGCGGCGCCATCGCGGCATGCTGCACCGCCGCACCCTCCGCCTCGACGGCTTCCACCCCGGTCAACGGTGACGTCACACTCATTACGCTACACCGCCCCCGCCTCTTGGCCTCCTGTCAGAAACTGCTCAGGCAAGGGCCTTGGCCAGCGGCTCGGCGAAGTCCCCGCGCACCGGCAGCTCGACCCCGGACAGCCCCAGCCAGCCCGCGAACCGCCGCAGCTCGGCCGCCAGCGCCTCCGCCACCTCCCCCGGCGACGACTTCAGGCCGGGCTCGATCCACGCCGCCGGCACCTGCAGCACCCCCGCCCTGCGGTCCGCCTTGAGGTCCAGCCGCGCCACGAGCCGGTCGCCGAGCAGGAACGGCAGCACGTAGTAGCCGTACAACCGCTGCAGCGGCGGCACGTAGATCTCGATCCGGTAGTTGAACCCGAACAGCCGCTGCACCCGGGCCCGCTCCCACATCAGCGGGTCGAACGGGCTGACCAGCGTCGCCGCCGCGATCCGGCGCGGGATCCGGGCCTCGTGGTGCAGGTAGGCCCGCGCCGTCCAGCCCTGCACCTCGACCGGGACCAGCTCCCCCGCCTCCACCAGCTCGGCGATCGCCTGGCGGGCGCCGGCGAGGGGCAGCCGGAAGTAGTCGCGCAGCTCCGCCTCGGCCGCCACCCCGAGCCCGCGGGCGGCCACCCGCACCAGCTCCCGGAACGCGTCGGCCGGCGCGGGCGTGGGCGCGCCGACCACCTCGGCCGGAAGGATCCGCTCCGGGATGTCGTAGACCCTGGCGAAGGAGGAGTTGCGCCGCGCCACGCTCACCTCGCCGCTGTAGAAGAGCCACTCGATGGCGGTCTTGGTGTCCGACCAGTTCCACCCCCAGTGCTCCTTGCGCCGGGGCTGGACCAGGTCGCCCTCGACCTCGGCCGCGCTCATCGGCCCCTTGGCCCGGATCTCCTCGAGCACCCAGCGCACCAGGTCTGGCTGCTCCCGGGCGATGCGGACCATCCGCCCCCAGGCCTCGCCGGAGGCCATCCGCCAGCGCAGCATCGGCTGCAGCCGGACGGGCACGAGCGAGGCCTCGTGCGCCCAGTATTCGAACAGCTCCCGCGGCCGCCGGTAGGCCAGCCGGTCCAGCAGCGCCGGGTCGTAGGGGCCGAGCCTGCTGTAGGCGGGCAGGTAATGCGCCCGCTGCACGACGTTGACGGAGTCGATCTGGAGCAGGCCGGTGCGCTCCAGGACCCGCCGCACATGCCGGCGCTCGGGCTCGCCCGCCGGGGCCCGGTCGGTGAAGCCCTGCGCGGCCAGGGCGACCCGCCGGGCCTGCGTGAGCGTCAGGTACTCGGTCACGCATGGAGGCTAACGCGGGGGTACGACAAAAAACCGGACGGCGGCCCCGAGCGGGGGCCGCCGTCCGGTACGGCTTCGCGGACTAGGCTTCGACGAGCGGGCGCGACGGTCGCCCGCCCGGCCCGGCGACGCTGCGCACGGTGCCGTCGACGTCCTTCGCGTCGAAGGCCGCGGTGACCTTGCGGTCGATCTCGACGAGGTCCGGCACGTCCTCGACGGCCGGGCCACTGGAGCGGCCGGGGTCCTCCGAGGGCCGCTGGGCGGCACCGGCTGCGGCCGGCTCGCGGATCGGCAGGCCGAACAGCAGGCCGATCATGAGCAGGATGTAGGCGTTGCTGCCGATCAGGCCCAGCCCGTCGAACTTGGCGTGGAAGGCCCACGGGGTGCGGCTGCACAGCAGCGCGAACGAGAAGCCGAACGCGATCGCCAGGTTGCGCTTGCGGCGCGGGTCGAGCGAGCGGTCGGTGGCGTAGTCGAACAGCACCACGATCGAGGGCAGCACCCACACCAGGTGGTGGATCCACGTGATCGGGCTGACCATGCAGCCGACGAGGCCGGTGAGCGCGAGGCCGGCGACCTCGTCGCGGGCCTTGATCGCGCGGCGGGACCGCCAGTACCAGACGGCAAGGGTGATGAGCACCAGCAGCGCCCACAGCGGCTTCATCGGGTCGGGGTTGAACAGCCGCCCGACGAGCCCGGTGAGGGCCTGGTTGGACACGAACGTCGGCGAGCCCACCCGGTCGGTGTTCCACATCGCGTCGGTCCAGAAGACCCGCGAGGCGTCCGGCGCGAAGGTGGCGGCGGCCCAGGTCGCGGCCGTGGCGGTCGCGGCCGAGACGGCAGCGGCGCGCCAGCGCTTGGTGATGAGCAGGTAGAGGATGAACACGCCCGGGGTGAGCTTGATCGCGGTGGCCAGGCCGATGCCGATGCCGCCGAGGCGGTTGCCGTTGCGGACCAGCACCAGCAGGTCGCCGACGACGAGGAACAGCAGCAGGATGTTGACCTGGCCGAAGTTCACCGTCTCGCGGATCGGCTCGAACGCGGCGGCCAGCGCCCCGGCGATGCCCATCGCGTACCAGAACGACCAGCCCTGGCGCTGGAACACCGGCTTGAGCAGCCAGGTGAGGATGGCCAGCATGGCCAGGACGTTCATGGCGACGCTGACGACGATCGCGGCGTTCCAGCCGATGAGCACCATGGGCGACATCAGCGCCGCCGCGAACGGCGGGTAGGTGAAGCCGTACTGCGTGCCGGGCGTCAGGTAGTCGTAGATGTCGCCGCCGCGGTCGATCCAGTAGTGCATCGCCCCGTAGTAGACCTTGAGGTCGAAGAACCCGTTGTGCGCCGCCGCCACCGCCAGGAACCCTCCCACGACGAGCCACAGGCCCGCCACGGTGAGCGTCTTCCTGACCGCGGGCCGCGGCTTGGGCCGGACGGCCGTCGACTCGGCGATCCGTCCTCGCTGCGCCACCTGTTCTGCCCTCCCAGTCGCTCGCTGCTGCTGCGGGTTGCCTCGTGCTGCCGGTGTTCTGCCTGCAAGACTCAACGGTCCCGCGGGCCAACTGTGACGTGCGGGCGCTACCCCGCCGCGTTGTGCTTCACACAAAATCCGTAGGCTGCTGCTTCATGACGCTCGGGTTCGTCCGTCCGGCGCGGCTCGACGACGTCGTCGAGATCGCGCGCATCCAACTCACGACCTGGCGGGTCGCCTACCGACGGCTGCTGCCGCGGCACGTCCTCGACCGGTTGGACGAGGAATGGATTACCCGCCAGTGGCGGGAAGCAATCGCGCAGCCGCCGAGTCCGGCACACCGGGTCCTCGTGGCGGTCGAACAGGTCGATGCGCCGGGTTCGGCCCCGGACGCCGAACCCGACTCAGCATACGTGGTGGGGTTCGCAGCGTCAGGTCCAGCAGACGACACCGCCCTCGCTCCAGACGAAGATCACACGGCCCTTGACAAGGCATTCGAGGCCACCGCCGCGATCACTGACCTGCTGGTCGAGCCCCGGTGGGGCCGCCGCGGGCACGGCAGTCGCCTGCTGGCGGCAAGTGTGGATTTGTGGCGTTCTGACGGATTCACGACAGCGCTTGCATGGACGTTCGCTGACGACCGTGTTACGCGTCGATTTCTGGAGAGCGCCGGTTGGGCCCCCGACGGGACCCGCCGGTCACTCGACGTCGACGACATGCTGATTCCGCAGGTCCGCTGGCACGTCTCGCTCGAACCGGACTCCGAGGTTCCCGTTACCGGCGCGTGACGCTCCTGCCGCCGAATTTTTGCGAGCATCTCCCGCAATGTGAGACGCCCGCAGGGGCTCAGCCGAGCAGGGTGCCGAGGCCCACGGTCAGCCCGGGGCGCCGGATCACGCTGCGCACTGCCAGCAGTACGCCCGGCATGAACGACGTCCGGTCGAGGGAGTCGTGGCGCAGGGTGAGGGTCTCCCCCGTGGTGCCGAAGAGCACTTCCTGATGGGCGACGAGGCCGGTGGCCCGCAGCGCGTGCACCCGCACCCCCGCCACGTCGGCTCCCCGAGCGCCGGCCATCTCCTCCTTGGTGGCGTCCGGCACCGGGCCGAGACCGGCCGCCGCCCGGGCCTCGGCGATCACCTGCGCGGTGCGCAGCGCCGTGCCGCTGGGGGCGTCGATCTTCTTCGGGTGGTGCATCTCGACGATCTCGACCGACTCGAAGTAGCGGGCCGCGCGCTCGGCGAACTCCATCATGAGGACCGCGCCGATCGCGAAGTTCGGGGCGATGACCACCCCGACGCCCGGCTTGCCGTCCAGCCAGCCGCGGACCTCCTCGATCCGGGCGGCCGTGAACCCGGAGGTGCCGACGACGGCGTGGATGCCCTGGTCGATGCACCAGCGCACGTTGTCCATCACCATGTCGGGCGTGGTGAAGTCCACGACGACGTGTGCGCCCGCGTCGGCCGCCCGGGCCAGCAGGTCGCCGTCGTCGATCATCGCGACGAGCTCCATGTCGTCGCTCTCGTTGACGGCGCGGCACACCTCGGTGCCCATGCGGCCGCGCGCGCCCAGCACGCCGACCCGGATCGGCTCCACAACTTCGGTCACGACAACAAACTATCGGGTGGCAGGACCACCCGTCAGTCGAGGGCGCCGGTAAAGGCCCCGTCCTCGAAGTCGCCGATCACGGCGAGCGACATGGGCCGGCTGAGCAGCTCCTTCGCCACCCGCTGGACCTGGTCGGGGGTGACCTCGTCGACGCGGCGGAGGATCTCGTCGACGGAGAGCAGCTCGTCGTACAGCAGCTCGCCCTTGCCCAGGCGGCTCATCCGCGAGCCGGTGTCCTCGAGGCCGAGCACGACGGCGCCCTTGAGCATGCCCTTGCCGCGCTCGACCTCGGCGTCGGTCACGCCCTCGGACGCGACCCGGGCGAGCTCGTCGCGGGTGATCGCCAGCACCTCCTCCACCTTGCCGGGGGCGCAACCGGCGTAGACGCCGAAGAGCCCCGCGTCGCTGTACTGCGAGGTGAAGGAGTACACCGAGTAGGCCAGCCCGCGCTGCTCGCGGATCTGCTGGAACAGCCGGCTGGACATCCCGCCGCCGAGCACGTTGTTGAGCGCGCCGACGACGAAGCGGTCGTCGTGCTGGCGCGGGTAGCCGGTGCAGCCCAGCACGAGGTGGGCCTGCTCGGTGTCCTTGTTGTGCACCACGACCTGCCCGGAGCGGGCCGGCACCCGGCTGGTGCGCGAGCGCCGCGGCGCCGGGACCGCCGGGGTGTCGCCCCAGCCGGCCCGGTCGAACGCCGCCCGCACGGCCTTGACGACCTTGGCGTGGTCGAGGTTGCCGGCCGCCGCGACGACCATGGTCTCCGGGCGGTACCGCCGCCGGTAGAACCCGTCGATCTGCTTGCGGGTCAGCGCCGAGATGGTCGCGACCGTGCCCGAGATCTGCCGGCCGAGCGGGTGGTTGCCGTAGATGGCCTCGGTGAAGACGTCGTGGACCTCGTCGCCCGGCTCGTCGTCGTGCATGGCGATCTCCTCGAGGATCACGCCCCGCTCGGTCTCGACGTCGGCCTCGGTGAGGACGGAGTCGGTGACCAGGTCGCACACGATGTCGATGGCCAGCGGCAGGTCAGCGTCGAGCACCCGCGCGTAGTAGCAGGTGTACTCCTTGGCGGTGAACGCGTTCGTCTCCCCGCCGACGGCCTCGATCTCGGCGGAGATGTCCAGCGCCGAGCGCCGCTTGGTGCCCTTGAAGAGCAGGTGCTCGAGGAAGTGCGAGACGCCCGAGAGCGCGGGCGTCTCGTCGCGCGAGCCGATACCGACCCAGACCCCGAACGACACGCTGCGCATCGACGGGATGGACTCGGTCAGGATCCGCAGCCCGTTGGGCAGCACGGTGCGCCGCACCGTGCCACCCAGCGGGTCGTCGGACAGGGTCTGGGTCAGTGCTCGGTTCGCCATGGGTCAGTCGCGCCGGCTGCGCCGACGACGGAACTCCCCGCCTTCGCCACCCTCTTCGCCGCCGGCGGGGGCGTCGCCCTCGGCCGCGGCGCGCGGGGCACGGTCGCCCCGGTCCCGGCGCGGGCCACGGTCACCGCCGCGGTCGCCGCGGGGCTCGCGGGCCGGGCGCTCGCCGCCCTCGGCCGGCGCGGCCTCCGCGACCTCGCCCTCGGCCAGGACCTTGTCGAGGTAGATCTTGCCGCGGTTGTCGATGTCCGCGATCTGCACCTCGACCTTGTCGCCGACGTTGAGGAAGTCCTCGACCTTGTCGACCCGCTTGCCGTTGCCCACCTTGGAGATGTGCAGCAGGCCGTCGCGGCCGGGCAGCAGCGAGATGAACGCGCCGAACGCGGCCGTCTTCACCACCGTGCCGAGGAACTTGTCGCCGACCTTCGGCATCGTCGGGTTGGCGATCGCGTTGATCCGCTCCACCGCAGCCTCGGCCGACGGCCCGTCGGTCGCGCCGACGTAGATCGTGCCGTCGTCCTCGATGCTGATCTCGGCGCCGGTCTCGTCCTGGATCGCGTTGATGGTCTGGCCCTTGGGGCCGATCACCATGCCGATCTTGTCGACCGGGATGCGGACCGTGGTGACCCGCGGCGCGTACTGGCTCATGCCGGCCGGCGACTCGATCGCCTCGGCCATCACGTCGAGGATGACGTGCCGCGCGTCGTGGGCCTGCTGCAGGGCGCCGGCCAGCACGTCCGACGGGATGCCGTCGAGCTTGGTGTCCAGCTGCAGCGCGGTCACGAAGTCACGGGTGCCGGCGACCTTGAAGTCCATGTCGCCGAACGCATCCTCGGCGCCGAGGATGTCGGTCAGCGTCACGTACTGCGTCTTGCCGTCGACCTCGTCGGAGATCAGGCCCATCGCGATGCCGGCGACGGGGGCCTTCAGCGGCACGCCGGCCGACAGCAGGGCCATCGTCGAGGCACACACCGAGCCCATGCTCGTCGAGCCGTTGGAGCCCAGCGCCTCCGACACCTGCCGGATCGCGTACGGGAACTCCTCGCGGGTCGGCAGCACGGGGATGAGGGCCCGCTCGGCCAGGGCGCCGTGGCCGATCTCGCGGCGCTTCGGGGCGCCCACGCGGCCGGTCTCGCCCGTGCTGTACGGCGGGAAGTTGTAGTTGTGCATGTAGCGCTTGGACTTCTCGGGCGCCAGCGTGTCCAGCGTCTGCTCCATGCGCAGCATGTTCAGCGTGGTCACGCCCAGGATCTGGGTCTCGCCCCGCTCGAACAGCGCCGAGCCGTGCACCCGGGGCAGGACCTGCACCTCGGCGGTCAGCGGCCGGATGTCGCGCGGGCCACGCCCGTCGATGCGGACCTGCTCGCGCAGCACGCGGGCCCGGACCTCGTTCTTGGTCAGCGACCGCAGCGCGGCGCCGATCTCCTTCTCGCGCCCGTCGAACTGCCCGGCGAGGCGCTGGAACGCGGCCTCCTTGATCCGGTCGAGGGCCTCCTCGCGCTCCGCCTTGGCGGCGATGCGCAGGGCCTCGGCGACCTCGTCCTTCACCGCGCCGGCGACGGACTCGTAGGCGTCGGGCTGGTAGTCGAGGAAGACCGGGAACTCCTGGACCGGCTTGGCGGCCACCTCGGCCAGCTCGGCCTGGGCCCGGCACAGCTCGCGGATCGCGGGCTTGGAGGCCTCCAGGCCGCCGGCCACGACCTCCTCGGTCGGCGCGGGCGCGCCGCCGGCGACCAGGGCGACCGTGTGCTCGGTCGCCTCGGCCTCGACCATCATGATGGCGACGTCGCCGTCGGGCAGGACCCGACCGGCCACGACCATGTCGAAGGTGGCCCGGCCGAGCTCCTCGACGGTCGGGAACGCCACCCACTGCCCGTCGACGTGGGCCATGCGGGTCGCCCCGATCGGGCCGGAGAACGGCAGGCCCGAGAGCTTGGTCGACAACGAGGCGGCGTTGATGGCCACGACGTCGTACGGGTGGGCCGGGTCGAGGGCGAGGACCGTCTCGACGACCTGGACCTCGTTGCGCAGGCCCTTGACGAAGCTCGGGCGCAGCGGCCGGTCGATGAGCCGGCAGGTGAGGATCGCGTCCTCGCTGGGCCGGCCCTCGCGGCGGAAGAACGAGCCGGGGATGCGCCCGGCCGCGTACATGCGCTCCTCGACGTCGACCGTCAGCGGGAAGAAGTCGAACTGGTCCTTGGGCTGCTTCCCGGCGGTCGTCGCGGAGAGGACCACGGTCTCGCCGAGCTGGGCGAGCGCGGAGCCCGCCGCCTGGCGCGCCAGCCGCCCGGTGGAGAAGGTGATCTCCCGGGTGCCGAACGATCCGTTGTCGATGACCGCGGTGCTGCTGTGGTTACCGAGAGTGCTCTGCTCGGTCATGTTGTTGAAATGCTCCCTTTGGGTTGTGGTTCGCCCTCGGCGGAGCTGTCTGCGGCCGGTCTTCGATCGAAGCTCACGGGGCCGTGGGGCCGCTGTGGGGACCCCTCCCGGAAGCCACTACCGGAGACCGGTGCGCCGACCCGCTCGGCGGGGCGCTGCCATTCCAGTGTGTCACTACTCGACGGGGGAGCGGCGTATTGTCGCCACTCCCCCGTCGGTGCGTCGTTATCGCCGCAGGCCGAGCCGCTCGATCAGCGAGCGGTAGCGGGCGATGTCGCTGCGCTGCAGGTAGTTCAGCAGACGGCGGCGACGGCCGACCAGCAGCAGCAGGCCGCGCCGGCTGTGGTGGTCGTGCTTGTGCTGCTTGAGGTGTTCGGTGAGGTCCGCGATCCGCTTCGTCAGCATCGCGACCTGGACCTCCGGCGAACCGGTGTCGCCCTCGGCGGTCGCGTACTTCGACATGATCTCGGTCTTCTGCGCAGAATCGAGCGCCATGTTCTCCCTTTGCCGTGGATTCATCGGCCGGCTCCCGCGGCGTCGTGCAGGCAGCCTGACCCCCGCCGGTCACCCGGCGTCAACGCAAGGCTAACAGACCGCCGGGTTCACCCGCGCATCGGACCGCTGCGCAGCACCTCCCGGGCCTGCGCGACGTCCTCGGTGATCTGCGCGATCAGGGGGTCGATCCCCTGGTAGGTGCGCTGCTCGCGCAGCCGCCCGGCGAAGTCCAGGCTCACCCGCTCGCCGTACAGGTCACCCTCGAAATCGAGCACGAACGCCTCCACGCGGCGCTCCTTGCCGGAGAACGTCGGGTTGGTCCCGATCGACACGGCCGCCCGATGGCCGGTCCCGGTCCGCTCCCGGTTGAACCACGCCGCGTAGATGCCGTCGGCCGGCACCGCGGCGTTGGCCGGCACCAGGAGGTTCGCGGTCGGGAAGCCCAGCTCCCGGCCGCGCTGGTCGCCGCGCACGACCACGCCCTCCACCCGGTGGGGCCGCCCGAGCGCGCGCGCCGCCGCCACGACGTCCCCCGCGTCGACGCAGCTTCGGATGTACGTCGAGGAGAACACCGTCCCCTCGTCCGCCACCAGCGTGGCCCCCTCGACGCCGAAGCCGAAGGTCCGCCCGAGCCTGCGCAGCAGGTCCACGTCGCCGGCCTGCTTGTGGCCGAACCGGAAGTTCTCCCCGACCACGATGAGCGCGGTGTGCAGGTGCTCCACCAGCGCGTCGTGCACGAACTGCTCGGGCGACAGGCGGGAGAAGTCGGCGGTGAACGGGATCACGCACAGCACGTCGACGCCCAGCGCCTCGATCAGCTCCGCCTTGCGCCCCGGCTCCGTCAGCACGGCCGGGTGCGACCCGGGCCGCACCACCTCGGCGGGATGGGGGTCGAACGTGATGACGACCGACTGGACGCCCAGCTCGCCGGCCCGCTTCACGGCGTGCTCGATGATCTGCTGGTGCCCGCGGTGCACGCCGTCGAACACGCCGATCGTCGCGACCGCGCGGCCCCAGCCACCGGGCACTGCTTCCGTTCCCCGCCA
Organism: Dactylosporangium sp. NPDC051485; assembly: GCF_040682015.1. Taxonomy (NCBI): domain Bacteria; kingdom Bacillati; phylum Actinomycetota; class Actinomycetes; order Micromonosporales; family Micromonosporaceae; genus Dactylosporangium; species Dactylosporangium sp. NPDC051485. Next base: position 8,222 of record NZ_JBFAZW010000122.1, on the reverse strand, counting down.
CCGCTGCATGCGCAGAGCCTACGTTCGCTACGGCACCAGCACGATCTCAGGGCGCGCTTTGCCCTCTCGCTCGCTCACGACCGCGAGCACGGTGCCGTCCGGGGCGAACACCGCGTACGGCCCCTCGATCCCGACCGGCGCCAGCGGCCCGCCGTGCGAGAGCGTCCGCGCCTCCTCCTCGGTGGCGTCGCGGCGCGCGAAGCACCGCGCGGCCGCGTCCGGCAGCGGCATCGTCACCGGGTCCGGCCGCTGCGCCAGTTCCTCCAGCGGCACCGCCTCGGCCAGGGTGAACGCCCCGACGGCGGTGCGCCGCAGCGCCGTCAGGTGCCCGCCGACCCCGAGCGCCGCGCCCAGGTCGCGCGCGAGGGCGCGGATGTACGTCCCCGACGAGCAGGCCACGTCCACGTCCAGGTCGATGTGCGCGCCCACGCGCCGGGTCGCCAGCACGTCCAGCCGGGACACGGTGACCGGCCGCGCGTCGAGCGCCACCTCCTCGCCGGAGCGCACCCGGTGGTACGACCGCACGCCGTTGACCTTGATGGCCGACACCGCGCTGGGCACCTGCATGATGTCCCCGCGCAGTGGCTCCAACCCCTTGGCGATCGCCTCGTCGCTCACGCCGGCCGCGTCCGCGCGCGCCACCACGTCGCCCTCGGCGTCGTCGGTGACCGTGGCCTCCCCGAGCCGGATCGTCGCGGTGTACTCCTTGGTGCTGCCGATCACGTACGTCAGCAGCCGCGTCGCCTTCTCCACCCCGACGATCAGCACGCCGGTGGCCATCGGGTCGAGCGTGCCGCCGTGCCCGACGCGGCGCGTCCGCGCGAGGCGGCGCATCCGCGATACCACGTCGTGCGAGGTCATGCCGCCGGGCTTGTCGACGACGACGAGGCCGCCCTGGGTCGCCGCCTTCTGTGCCATGCGCGACACCCTAGCGTCCGCCCCGCCGCCCGTTGCTCACGCCGGGCACGCGTTCCAACGCACGGCGCCCGCCACCGCCCGAGGCACGCCAGGATCGCGTTCAGCGCACGGCGCCCGCGACCGCCCAGCTCTCGCCCGAGAGGCGGTACAGCAGGCCGGCCAGGCGCAGCGCGATGAAGAGGGTCAGCGCGGCCCAGACGCCCCGCAGGCCGTAGTCGAGCAGGTAGGCCAGCCAGATGCCGGGCAGGAAGCCGCCGAGGGCGCTGACCAGCGTCAGGTTGCGCAGGTACCGCACGTCGCCCGCGCCCAGGAACACCCCGTCCAGGGCGAAGACGACGCCGGCGGCGGGCATCATCGCCGCGAAGAACCACCAGGCGTGGCGGGCCTCGGCGTACACCTGCGCGTCCGCGCCGAACCACGGGCGGACGGCGAGCAGGGCCGCGGCCACCAGCGCCGCGAACGCCACCCCCGCCACGAGCCCGGCGACGGTGATGCGCCGGGCCAGGTGGCGGGCCTCCGCCACCCGCTCGCCCCCGAGCGCGGCCCCGACCAGCGACTGCGCGGCAATCGCGAGCGCGTCCAGGGCCAGGGCGGTGAAGAAGAACAGCTGGATGGCGATCTGGTGCGCGGCGAGCGCGGCCTCGCCGAAGCGCGCCGCGACCGCGGAGGCGGACAGGAAGCAGGCCTGGAACGCCGCCCCGCGCAGCAGCAGGTCGCGCCCGAGCGTGAGCTGCCGCCAGATGACCTCGGGCCGGGGCCGCAGCGCCACCCGCTCCGTGACCAGCGCCCGCACGAACAGCACGCCGACGACGCTCTGCGCGGCCGCGTTGGCCACGGCGGACCCGGTGAGCCCGAGGCCGGCCGGGTACACCAGCAGCGGGCACAGCACGGCGGAGAGCCCGTTGGCGGCGAGGACGAAGTACAGCGGGCGGCGGGTGTCCTGCACCCCGCGCATCCACCCGTTGCCGGCCGTGCCGAGCAAGAGCCCGGGCGCGCCGAGCGCGGCGATGCGCAGCCAGCCCTCGGCATTGCCCGCGACGTCGCCGGCCCCGCCCGCGAGGGCGCGGGTGAGCGGCCCGGCCGCGGCCTCCAGGACGAGCAGGATGACCACGCCGCCGGCCAGGGCCAGCCAGGTCGCCTGGACGCCCTCCTCGACCGCCTCCGCGCGCTGGCCGGCGCCGAAGCGGCGGGCCGCGCGGCCGGTGGTCCCGTACGCGAGGACGGTGCCCAGCCACACGGCGAACGACATGACGGAGCCGCCGATGGCCAGCCCGGCGAGCTGCGCCCGCCCGAGGTGGCCGACGACGGCCGTGTCGACCAGAACGTAGAGGGGTTCGGCGGCGAGTACCACGAGCGCCGGGACCGCCAGCACGGCGACCCGGCGCATCGTCGAAGTCTGATCGACCGTCACGCGGTCATAGTAAGGCGTGCAGCGCCCAGCGACAGTTACCAAGCGGACGCACCGGCACAAGCTCCGGGAAACCGTGACGTCGTTGCGGGGGCGTCCCGGCTTCCCGGAGCTTGCGTCGACTCGCCGGGCCGGTCAGCCCCGGCGGTCCATCGACATCTGCAGGGCCGCGCGGGCGCGCTCGCGGGTGTCGGTGGCCGGCTCCTGCGGCTTCGGCTGGGGCTTCGGCTGGTCAGCCATGGCGTTGGTCTCCTTTGCTGCATGGTGCTGATGGTCGGTGCGCACTCGGTCCCGCCGGGATCACCGGTGGACGCGCACAACGCACGGCAAGGAGACCGACGTGGGTGATGTCGGCCCGATCACACATGTTGTGGCGCACAGGTCCTCGCTTCCGGCGGCGTGGTCGATCGGCCGTTCCCCGCCACCGGGTCCCCGCGGTCAGAAGCGGGCGTCCCAGGACGGGCAGCGAAGAATTCGTACTGCGCGCATGCCGACTAAGTTATCGTTCAGTTTCAGCATGTGCGACGATATCCCGGAATCTGGAACGGCGTGTCGCACTCCCGTCACGATCAAAATCGCAGCTCAGCGAGCCAGGAAGTGCCAGCCGAGCCACCACCAGAAGCCGAACATCGCGATCCGCCCGACGGGCAGCGGCCCGACCTGGTACCGCATGACGACCGCGCACACGTCCCCGAGGCCGGGCACCCGCGACCCCTCCCGCCGCGACGCCACCTCGACCGCGGCGAAGAGCCCGAGCGCGACCGTGAACAGCACGACGACCAGCACCTGGCCGGCGCTCACCGGCGCACCATCGCCCAGAAGGCCCACAGCCACCCGAAGTACGCGGCCGCGCGGGCCCAGTAGTGCTCCAGCACGGGATCGGCCAGGCGGGACAGCGTCGGATACGCCGGCGACCCGTTCAGGAACGTCGCCCCCTCGACCAGCCCGAAGAGCAGCAGCGGCAGCAACCACCAGGCCGCACCGCGCGGCAGCCGCGCGGGCGCGGGCCGCCGTGGCACCGCGGCCGACACGCCGAGGCAGAACAGCGCGCCCCCGGCCCCGAGCACGAGCAGGTTCGCGCGCAGGCTGAAGGAGGGCAGCGCCCCGCCGACGAGCGACACCAACGCAAACACGGGCGTGAGCACGACCGGCCGGGCCCAGACCTGGTCGGCCTCAGCAGCCAGCTCGGGGCGGTCCATCCGTCAATTGTCGCCGCGGCGGACGCCTGCCGGCCAGCCGCCGGAGCCCGGATATTCCCCCGGATCAACCCTGATGGGCGGCTGGCGGGCGCAGCAGCGCGCGGATGCGCTCCATGACCTCCGCGACCGTCCCGATGGCGCTGAACCCGGCGGCGAAGCGATGCCCACCGCCCCCGAGCGCCACGGCGACCGCGGCGACGTCGGTCGCGCCCTTGCTGCGCAGCGACACGGACCACTCCCCCGCGCGCACGGGCTTGACCACGCAGGCCACGTCGGCTTCCTCAACGCACCGCACGCTGTCGATGAGCGCCTCGACCGCCGACGGCGGCTGGGCGTGCTCGGCGAGGTCGTCCAGCGTGAGGTACGTCCAGGCGAGCCCCAGCCCGCCCGCGCCCTCGCGTTCGAGCACCGTGCGGGCCAGCGCGACGCCGAAGAGCCGGACGGCGCCGAACGGCCGGGTGTCGAAGAGCCGCCGGGAGATCTCGCCCACCGGGATGCCGGTCGCGATGAGCCGCGCGGCGAGTTCGTGCACGGCCGGGGTGGTGGAGGCGAACTTGAAGGAGCCGGTGTCGGTGGCCAGCGCCACGTAGAGGCACTCGGCGATCTCGGGATCCAGCGGTACGCCGAGCCGCCGCAACAGCCCTTCGGACAACACGGACGTCGCGGCGGCCGCGGGGTCGACGAGGTTGATGGCCCCGAAGCCGGGGTTGGAGGCGTGATGGTCCAGGACGATGCCCACGGGCGCGGCCCGCAGGCGACCGGCGAGCCCGCCGAGCCGCTCGATGCTCGCCACGTCGAAGACCAGCATCGCGTCGGGCGCCGGGTCGGCGTCCTCCTCCGCGACGAGCAGGCCGGCGCCCGGCAGCGAGTCGAACGGCGCGGGCAGCCGCAGCGGCCCCGGGAACGTCGCCGCGAGGTGCCCGATGCCGAGCTCGCCCGCGATCCGGCGCAGGCCCAGCGCCGTGCCGAGCATGCTGCCGAGCGCGTCGCCGTCGGGGTTGACGTGGCACGCCAGCAGCACCCGCGCCCCGGGCGGCAGGCCGCGCAGCGCCGCCACCGCCGCCGCCCACTCCGCCTCGCCCGGCCGCGCCTCACCGGCGCCAGTCACAACCGCCTCACCGACGCCGTGCACAGCCTCTGCTCCGGCACCGGCCTCAACACCCGGCCCGCCGCCCAGCACGGCGGCCGATCCGACGCCCGGCACAGCCTCTGCACCCGCCTCAACACGCGGCCCGGAGGCCGGCGCGGCCCCGGCCTCAACACCCGGCCCGGCGCCGATCTCAGCGAGCGGCCCGCCGGCCCGCGCGGCGCCCGGGCCTGTGGCCGGGGCGCCTGGCGGGGCGGCGGGGTTAGCAGCGGGGCCCGCGCCCGGTATGTTGCCGGGCGCGAGCCCGGTCACCGCCGGTCCTGGCCGACGACCACCTCGTCGTCGGCGCCGTCGGCTCCCAGGTCTTCCGCGTCGTGGTCGTCTTCCACCTTGTACGGCTGGGAATCGCCCGCGTAGTGCGCGCCGGCGGCGAGGCGCTGGACCTCGGCGTCGGCGCTGTGGGCGCTCGCCAGCAGCTCGTCGATGTGCTTGGCGTGCTCGGACACGTCGTCGTGCACGAACGTGAGGCTCGGCGAGTGACGCAGGCCCAGCGCCTTGCCCACGGTGGAGCGCAGCAGGCCCTTGGCGCTCTCCAGGGCGGCCGCGGTGCCGGCCTGGGCCGCCGCGTCGCCGAGGACCGTGTAGAACACGGTGGCCTCGCGCAGGTCGGCGGTGATCCGTGCGTCGGTGATCGTGATCATGCCGAGCCGGGGGTCCTTGATCTGCGTCCGCACCACCGATGCGACCAGTTCGCGCACGCGCTCCGCGTGCCGCCGCACCTTTGCCGGATCCGTCATCCCGAACACCTCCGCAGCCAAACGGCCCGCCGGGCGGCCTCCCGGCCGGCCCGTGAACCTGATGATCTGACCAACGCCTTGACAGTACCCGCGCGCCGCCCGTGGGGCCGCGCCGAGAAGCCAGGATTACTCGTCGTCGCCGCCGTGCAACCGGCGGCGCACGGAGAGCAACTCGAACTCCGGGCGGCCGGCCACGGCGCGCTCACAGGTGTCGAGCACCTCGTGCGCGTGGGCCGGTTCGGCGGCCACGACGGCGATACCGACCTCGGCCCGGCCGGTCAGGTCGAGGGCCCCGACCTCGGCGACGGAGACCTCGAACTTACGCAGGTAGGCGATCAGGGGCCGGACGTACGAGCGCTTGGCCTTGAGCGATCGCGAGTCACCGGGCAGGAGAAGATCGAAGACCGCGGTACCGGTATACACGGCGCAGGATCTTATCCCCCATCCCGGCGGATCCGCCGCCCGATTTTCTTCCCACGCCAGCCCGACCGGAATGTCGAATGTGTCCAGCCTTGACGGGGAAGGGCGGGGAATCTACCGGGCGCCGACGATCATCGGCTCCGGCTCCACCCCGCAGGGCGACGGCCCCGGCGGCCGGCAACGGCCCTCGACGGGCGCTCTAGGCGTCGCGCCACGCGCGGGCCGGGCACTCCCCGTCGCGCACCTCGATCGACCACCACGAAGGCTCCATGATGTGACCGACGTTACGCCCGCGGGCCGGGGACGTCGACGAGTGCCGCATGCCAAAAGGGGCCGCGGACATGGTCCGCGGCCCCCAGAGGTCGATACGCGTCAGGTACGCGGCTTCTCGCGCAGCTCCCACGTCTCGATGACGTCGCCGATCTGGATGTCGTTGTACGTCCCGAGCGTGATACCGCACTCGAAGCCCTCGCGGACCTCGGTCGCGTCGTCCTTGAAGCGGCGCAGGCCGGCGATCGACAGGTTGTCGGTCACCACCGCACCGTCGCGGATCAGGCGCGCCTTGCTGTTGCGCCGGATCAGGCCGGTGCGGACGATGCAGCCCGCGATGTTGCCGAAGCGCGACGAGCGGAAGACCTCGCGGATCTCCGCCTGGCCGAGCTCGACCTCCTCGTAGACCGGCTTGAGCAGGCCCTTGAGGGACGACTCGATGTCCTCGATGGCCTGGTAGATAACGGTGTAGTACCGGATCTCCACGCCCTCGCGGTCGGCCAGGTCGCGCGTGCGGCCCTCGGCCCGCACGTTGAACCCGATGATGATCGCGTCGGAGGCGCTGGCCAGGTTGACGTCGTCCTGCGTGACGGCACCCACGCCGCGGTGGATGATCCGCAGCTGGACCTCGTCGGAAACGACGATCTTGACCAGCGCGTCCTCGAGCGCCTCGACCGAGCCCGAGCCGTCACCCTTGAGGATGAGGTTGAGCGTGGTCTTCTCGCCCTGCTTGAGCTGGTCGAACAGCGTCTCCAGGGTGACCCGGCCGGTGCGCGCCGCCATCTCGGCCGCGCGGCGGCGGGCCTGCCGCTGCTCGGCGATCTGGCGCGCGGTGCGGTCGTCGTCGGCGGCGAGGAACGTGTCGCCGGCGCCGGGCACCGAGGTCAGGCCGAGCACGAGGACCGGACGAGCCGGACCCGCGTGCGGCACGGGCTTGCCGTTCTCGTCGAGCATCGCGCGGACGCGGCCGTAGGCCCGCCCGGCGACGATCGAGTCGCCGACGTTGAGCGTGCCCTTCTCCACCAGGACGGTGGCGACCGGGCCGCGGCCGCGGTCGAGGTGCGACTCGATCGCGATGCCCTGGGCCGGGCCGTCGACGGGCGCGCGCAGGTCGAGCGCGGCGTCGGCGGTGAGCAGGACCGCCTCGAGGAGACCCTCGATGTTGATCCGGCTCTTGGCCGAGATGTCGACGAACATCGTCTCGCCGCCGTACTCCTCGGCGACCAAGCCGTACTGCGTCAGCTCCTGGCGCACCTTGGCCGGGTTGGCCTCGGGCTTGTCGATCTTGTTCACCGCGACCACGATCGGCACCTCGGCCGCCTGGGCGTGGTTGAGCGCCTCGATCGTCTGGGGCATCACGCCGTCATCGGCCGCGACCACCAGGACCACGATGTCCGTGGCCTGGGCACCGCGGGCACGCATGGCGGTGAACGCCTCGTGACCCGGGGTGTCGATGAAGGTGATCGCGCGGTCCTCGCCCTCGTGCTCGACGCGGACCTGGTAGGCACCGATGTGCTGCGTGATGCCGCCGGCCTCGCCGCCCGCGACGTTCGTGGAGCGGATCGCGTCGAGCAGCTTCGTCTTACCGTGGTCGACGTGACCCATGACGGTCACCACCGGCGGCCGGATGACCAGGCGCTCCTCGTCGACCTCGGCGTCGAGGTCGATGTCGAAGCGGGCCAGCAGCTCGCGGTCCTCGTCCTCGGGGCTGACGATCTGCACGTCGAAGCCGAGGTGCTCACCGAGCAGCTGCAGGGTCTCGTTGGTGCACGACTGGGTGGCCGTCACCATCTCGCCCAGGTTGAACATCTCCTGGACGAGCGAGCCCGGGTTCGCGTTGATCCGGTCGGCGAAGTCCGACAGCGACGCACCCTGCGGCAGGCGGATCGCCTGACCCTGCCCGCGCGGGGCGCCCGAGCCCATGGTGGGCGCGGAGAGGTTGTCGAACTCCTGTCTGCGCTGCTTCTTGGACTTGCGGCCACGGGTCGGCCGGCCACCCGGGCGCCCGAAGGCACCCGCGGCACCGCCGCCACGGCCGCGACCGCCCGCGCCGCCACCCGGGCGACCGGCACCGCCGGCACCCGCCGGGGCACCGCCGCCACCGCCGCCGGGACCGCCACGGA
>NZ_JBFAZW010000121.1:0-32351 GCF_040682015.1 Dactylosporangium sp. NPDC051485 | reverse complement strand
CGCCGCGGGGGCCGGGTCGGGCCGGTCCCGCCGGTCGTCGGCCGCGGTCACCGGCGGGACGCCACCATGGATGCGGCGTAGCTTCTGGGCGTGCCGCTGAGCAAGGCCCCACGTTCGATGCCGCTTATGTTCCCGACGGAACTGCTCCGTTGCCGGACAATACCGCCGAGACCTGGTGCGGTCACGCATGGCAGCCAATTCTGTGCGATTGAAGAATGACAGCTGCCCCATGTCATTGATTATCCCCGACCTCGCCCGGAATTACCGCCCCGGACGGTAATGGCAATGTCAAATGGTGCACGCTCATACCGCAGACCGCGATCGCCGGCACGAGGTTCATCGCGACGCTAAGTGATCGACGGTTCCAGGGTGCTGCCCGGTCAGGCCTGACCGGCGACGCGGTCGACGGGTTCGGCAAACTCCGGCCCAACCTATTGACGGTCACCCTAAGTCGTGGTGCGCCAGCGCCCGACTTATCGAAAACGATCTCTAGACGGCGTCCGGGGTGTGCCGCTTGCCGAAGAGGCGCAGCGCCAGGTACAGCGGCAGCCCGATGGGCGACAGCAGGATCGTCAGCACCAGCACGGGCGCCACGAGCAGCGGATGCAGCCCCCGGGCCCGGCTGTCGAGGTAGATCCACCGGCCCACGAACAGGTCCCACGCCAGCACCTGGGCCCACACCGCGGCCACCACCTCGTCCCGCGCCAGCAGCTCCCGCAGGCCCTCGAGGTCCGGGCTCAGCATCTCCCGGGCGAAGTCGCCGAACGCCGGCGCGATCGCGAGCGCCCACACCACCAGCGTGGGAAGCGCGATGAGCGGCGAGGAGACGATCGCGCGGGTCCACCGCCACGTGGGCAAGAGGATCATGAGGGCCCAGAACGGTACCGCCGCCAGAAATGCCAGCTGGAAGAGCGTCGTCATCACGAGAACGCCCTCGCCGGGACCCGCGCCGGGGTGTCGATGGCGGCCCGGGCGGCGCCGGCCAGGCTCAGCGTGAGCAGCACGCCGGCCGCGCCGAGGGTCGACGCGTCGGGGTGGACCAACGGCTGGCCGCGCAGCGCCTGCCAGGTGGCGAGGGTGGTCAGGCCGGCGTAGCAGAAGCCGGCCACCCCGATCAGCCGGATGCGCACCCGGTCGGCCCGCAGGCGGGCGATGCGGCGGCCGGCCAGGCTCAGCAGCAGCGCGAACAGCGGCAGGGCCTGCAGCGCGTGCATGCCGATGAAGTGGCCGGCCCGCAGGTCGCCGCCCGTGGTGCTCCAGTTGACCAGCGGCAGGCCGGGGCCCCCGTCGGGCACGCCGACGCTGTGTGCGCCGACGATCGTCGGGCGGTCCTGGGCGAGTTCGGCCGCGCTCGGGATGGTCATCAGGAAGCCGACCGCCATGCCGCCGAGGGCGATGACGAGCCCGAGCCGTACCGCGAGCGCGCTGGCCCGGTCCGGCATGCGCTGCATCAGCAGGAGGATCGCGAGGATCAGGGTCGCCGCCCAGGCCACCGCGATCGTGGCGCCCATGACCTCGAACAGGGCGCCGTCGAGCGGGGTCTGGACGTTGAAGTGGCTGCGGTGCCCGCGGGCCGCCTGAGCGGCGATCACGGCGATCTCGATGAGCATCGTCGCCGCGATGACGGTGCCGAGCCACCAGCCGAAGCGCCGGCGTCGCTCGGCCAGCAGGCCGATCATGCACGCGATCGTGACCGCGTAGATCGCGATCGACACGGAGAACTTGAAGGGCTTGAGCCAGATCGGCACGCCGAGCAGCGTGCGGTCGTCGGCGACGATGCCGATCGCGGTGAGCAGGGCCAGCGCGGCCATGAGGCCGGCGAGGACGACGAGGGGTCGGTGAAGTCGGGCGACATGCATCGGACGCGCTCCGAAAAATGGATAGCGGTGCTGTCTGCTATTGGCAAGGTACGCTATCCATATCAAGGCCGGAAGGAGTCCCATGCGCATCGCCGAGCTGAGCCGGCGCACCGGCGTCCCGGTGCCGACGATCAAGTACTACCTGCGTGAGGGCCTGCTCCCGGCCGGGGAGCTGACCAGCCCGAACCAGGCCCGGTATGACGATCGCCACGTGCAGCGGCTGCGGCTCGTCCGGGTGCTGCTCGACATCGGCCGGTTACCGATCGCCACCATCCGGCAGCTGCTGGCGGCGCTCGACGAGCCCGACCCGGACGTGCACAAGGTGCTCGGCCACGCGCTGCCCTCGGCGGTGGGCAACAAGGACTCGATAGACCCGGATGTGGTACGGCGGGAGCGCGAACGCATCGACGAACTCGCGCTGCGGCGGGGCTGGCAGGTCGGGCACGACGCGCCGGCCCGGCAGGCCGCGGCCGAGGTGCTCGCCGCGTTCGAGCAGGTCGGGGCCGACGTGAGCACGCTGCTGGAGCAGTACGCCGACGCCGCCGAAACGATCGCGGACTATGACCTGCAGTTCGTCGGGCGGGCCGGCAACCCCGAGGGCATGCTCTACGCGGCGGTCGTCGGCTCCATCCTGGGCGACTCGTTGCTGGCCGCGCTGCGGCGCATGGCCCAGGAGCACGAGTCGGCCAAGAAGTTCGGTATTCGCGGGGACGACTGCTGAGGCTTCAGCTGGAGCGACTACAGTGCGCTGTGAATCGGCAGCGTCGCCAAGAGCGGGTACCTCCGGCTCGGCCCGCCCTTCCGTGGGGTCGAGCACGCAACCAGGAAGGCAAGATCAAGCATGCGTATCGGCGTACTGACCGGGGGCGGCGACTGCCCCGGCCTCAACGCGGTCATCCGTGCCGTGGTCCGCAAGGGGATCTCCACCTACGGCCACGAGTTCGTGGGCTTCCGTGACGGTTGGCGCGGTCCCCTGGAGGGCCTGACCCGCGAGCTGGGCATCGCCCAGGTCCGCGGCATCCTCCCGCGCGGCGGCACGATCCTCGGGTCGTCCCGCACCAACCCGTTCAAGATCGACGGTGGCGTGGAGAAGATCAAGTCGAACCTGGCCGACCTGGGCGTCGACGCCCTCGTCGCCATCGGCGGCGAGGACACCCTCGGCGTCGCCACCAAGCTGACGGAGCTGGGCGTCAACGTCGTCGGCGTGCCGAAGACGATCGACAACGACCTCGGCGCGACCGACTACACGTTCGGCTTCGACACCGCGGTGAACATCGCCATGGAGGCGATCGACCGGCTGCACACCACCGCCGAGTCGCACCACCGCACCCTCGTCGTCGAGGTCATGGGCCGCCACGCCGGCTGGATCGCCCTGCACGCCGGCCTGGCCGGTGGCGCCAACGTGATCCTGCTGCCGGAGCGGCAGTTCGACGTCGACCAGGTCGCCGGCTACGTCGAGAAGCGCTTCCAGACGCAGTACAGCCCGATCGTCGTCGTCGCCGAGGGCGCCCAGCCGCTCGACGGCCAGATGGTGCTGCACAACCAGGAGCTCGACTCCTTCGGCCACGTCCGCCTCGGCGGCATCGGCCAGTGGCTCGCCGAGCAGCTGGAGGCCAAGACCGGCAAGGAGGCCCGCACGGTCGTGCTCGGCCACATCCAGCGCGGCGGCACGCCCACCGCGTTCGACCGGGTCCTCGCCACCCGCTTCGGCCTGCAGGCGATCGACGCCGTGCACGAGGGCGACTTCGGCAAGATGGTCGCGCTCAGGAGCACCGACATCGTGCGCGTCCCGCTGGCCGACGCCACCCGCGAGCTCAAGACGGTCCCCGTCGAGCGGTACACCGAGGCCGAGGTCTTCTTCGGCTCCTGATCGCCCGTTCGAGGCCTGGGGCCGTCGCCGACGGCGGCCCCAGGCTCCGGCGTTTCCTTCTCCCCGGGAGTCTCCAGTGCGCACCATCGCGGTCTTCGGCGCCGGCAAGCTCGGCGAGGTCCTGCTGTCCGGCCTGCTGCGCGCGGGCTGGCCCGCGGAGAAGCTCCTGGCCACGGCGCGCCGCCCGGAGCGGGCTCAGGAGCTCTCGCAGCGGTACGGCATCCGCGTCGTGGACAACGAGAGCGCCCTGCTCGAGGCGGACGTGGTCACCGTCGCCGTGAAGCCCCAGGACGCCGGGGCCCTGCTGGCCGACCTCGGCCCGAAGATGCCCGAGGGCAAGCTCGTCGTGTCCCTGTGCGCCGGCCTGCCGACCGCGTTCTTCGCCAAGTACCTGCCCGAGGGCACCCCGGTCGTGCGGGTCATGACCAACACCCCGGCGCTGGTCGACGAGGCGATGACCGCCATCTCGGCCGGCTCGCACGCCACCGCCGAGCACCTCGCCGTGGCCGAGGAGATGTTCCGCCCGCTGGGCCGCACGATCCGCGTGCCGGAGTCGCAGCAGGACGCCGTCACCGCCTTGTCCGGTTCCGGCCCGGCGTATTTCTACTACCTCGTCGAGGCGATGACCGACGCCGGCATCCTGCTGGGCCTGCCCCGCCAGGTGGCGCACGACCTCATCGTGCAGACCGCCATCGGCTCGGCCGTCATGCTGCGCGAGTCCGGCGAGCACCCGGTCAAGCTGCGCGAGGCGGTCACCTCGCCGGCCGGCACCACGATCAACGCCATCCGCGAGCTGGAGAACCACGGCGTGCGGGCCGCGCTGCTGGCCGCCCTGGAGGCCGCCCGCGACCGCGCCCGGGAACTGGCCGCGCAGGGCTGAGCGCGTTTCGTCCCCGCCGGTCTACCATGCCGCGGTGACTTTCGTCTGTGCGTGCTGCGATGCGGAGCTCGGCGACGTCCCGACCGTGTGGGCGTTCTCGGCACCGGACTACTGGGGCGCCCCGGAGGCGGGCGGCGAGTCGTTCCTCGAGGACGAACTGTGCTGCATCCATGCGCCCGAGCTCGACGAGCTGCACTTCTTCATCCGCGGCCTGATCGAGATTCCGGTGCGCGGGTCGGAGGAGCTGCTGACGTACAACGTCTGGGTCAGCCTGAGCCCGGCCAACTTCGAGCGCGCCGTCTCGCGGTGGGACGACCCGGCCCGCGTGGAGGAGCAGCCCTACTTCGGCTGGCTCTCCAACAGCGTTCCGGGGTACCCCGACACGCTACGGCTCAAGACCCGGGTGCATACTCGGGAGCCGGGCCGGCGCCCCTTCGTCGAGCTGGAGCCGACCGACCACCCGCTGGCCGTCGAGCAGCGCGACGGCGTCGACGCCCATCGCCTCGCCGAGGTCGCCAAGGTCTGCGGCGGTTGAGGCGGGTTCATTCAGGCATTCACCGTTGTTGACCTCACCGCAGTGATCTACCTTGATTACCAACGGTTAGCTGAGATGTACACACGACGAACCCGGCGCACCCCCCACGCCCCCGTCGTGTAAACCGCGCCCGGCGGCTTCCCCACCTCCCCCCAGAGGTTCGCCGAGGACGCGGCGTAAGGCCCGCCGTCGGCCGCAAAGGTGGTCGACGGCGGCTTTGCGGGTGCTCCCCAGCCTTGCCGCCCGCCGTTCCGCCCCTTGCTGTGTCCCGCGTTTCGGTCCCTTGCGGTGCCTCGCGTTCTCGTCCCTTGCTGTGTGTCCCGCGTTCCCGTTCCTTGCTGTGCCGGTGCTCCCGTCCTGTCGTGTGCCGCGTCCCGGCCCCGCCGTGCGTTCGCGTTTCGTGCGCACCCGGGCGGCTTTGTCGGCACGCGCGGACGATTGAGGCAGAATGTTCCGGTGCGATTCGAGACGAGCCGAGCACTGGACGCGATCGAGCGACGACTGAACGTCGACCCGCTCGCCACCGGCGGCATCATCGACCTGGTGGAGGCGGCCCGCAGCGTCGACCTCGACGGCGGCCGCCCGGCGGCCCTGTTACGCCTGGGCCAGTTCATCGACGCCTTGAGCCGCCGCCTCGGCGACGGCAACACCGGTCTCTACGCCATCGCCGAACGCGGTGCGATGTCCGACACCGACTTCACCTCCAACGAGCGGATGGTCCTGCGCCGCTGGTCCGACGACGGCCTCATCGAGATGCTCCCGCCGGGCGCGAGGGTCAACGCCCGGGTGCGGGAGGTGGCCCACCTGACCGGCGTACCGGTGATCACCCGCTCCCCGCTGCCCGGCCACCCGGGCCCGGTGTACCTCGCCATCGCCGGCCAGGGCGGCCTGGAGCTGAGCCTGGCCCCCGCGATCGGCTCGACGCCGCGGCCGCATCCGGTGCTGCAGCGGTACTGGCGCTGCCCCGCCGCCGACTGCCCGGTCCTCGGCCGCGTCCCCGCGCAAGGCGCCGGCCAGGCCCCGCCGGCCCTGCCCAGCGGCGCCCCCATCTGCCCCCGCCACGGCGACCGCCTGATCGACGCCGGCCCCCGCCCACTGGCGATGGCCCTGGCGGTACGCATCAACGGCGTCGTCCGTTCCCGCTTCCTGGTGACGGCCGCCCGCCCCATGGTGGTGGGCCGCGCCCCGGATGACCCGTCGGGCGTGACCATCGGCAAGTGGCTCAACGACGAGTCGAGCCGCCGGGTGAGCCGCAACCACCTGCGCTTCGAGCTGCGCGACGGCATGCTCCTGGTCACCGACGTGAGCACCAACGGCGCCGCGATCCTGGCCCGCACCGGCCCGACGGCCCAGCCCCGCGAGGCCGACCTGCACCGCGGCGAGCCCAAGGCCCTGGGGGAGTGGGACGAGGTCGAGATCTACCCGGAGATCACGGTGGGCCGCGCCGACCGTCCGCCGGCCGACGCCCCGAGGGGCACCGCCCCGAACTCGGTGATGGCCGACGCCCCGACGATCGCCATGCGCCTGCCCCCGCCCCGCTGACGCCCGCCCGCCCGGCGACTTTCGGCCCTGTGCGGATAAGTCGGGCGCTCCGCGCCACGACTTATCCGACTTATCACCATTTTTCCGGTCGTCCCTTTTGGTGCCTTTGTCGGATTCCGAGCCGCGCGGCGCCGCAGCGCCCGCGCGAGGTGTGCCCGCGTGGACCGGATACCCCTAGTGGGTATATGGCGAACGCCACTGGTAAATGCGTTGTCGGCGAAGGAGGCGGCGCGTATCTTTCCAGACATGATCGCGACGACCGCCCTTCTGGAGCACGGCCACCTGGCCGGCTCGGCGGTCGCCTGGGCGCCTTCAGCGCTAGACGCGGCGCTAGAGGCCGGCCTGCGACGCTGACCCTCCTCCCGCAGCATCCTGCGGAACCGACGGAGGAGGGTGAGCCGGCCGAGCCGGACCGCCCTGAAGCAACCCAGCGCATCCGGCTCGCCTGAGGGTTCTGCACGTCCAGCCACAAATCCACTGTGGAGTGTCAGATGGCCAAGCAGGCGTTCACGAGGAACAAGCCTCATCTCAACATCGGCACGATGGGTCACGTCGACCACGGGAAGACGACCCTGACGGCCGCCATCACCAAGGTTCTCGCCGAGCGGTACCCGAACGTCAACCGCTACACGAGCTTCGAGGGCATCGACCGGGCGCCCGAGGAGATCACGCGCGGGATCACCATCAACATCGCGCACGTCGAGTACGAGACCGCGACCAGGCACTACGCGCACGTCGACATGCCCGGGCACGCCGACTACGTCAAGAACATGATCACCGGGGCGGCGCAGGTGGACGGGGCGATCCTCGTCGTCAGCGCCGTGGACGGGGTCATGCCGCAGACGCGGGAGCACGTGCTCCTGGCGCGGCGGATCGGGGTGCCGTACCTCGTCGTGGCCATGAACAAGGCCGACGCGGTTGACGACGTCGAGCTGCTCGACCTGGTCGAGCTCGAGGTCAGGGAGCTGCTGAACGAGTACGGTTTCCCGGGCGACGAGCTGCCGATCATCCGCACCAGCGCCCTCAAGGCTCTGGCGGGGGAGCCGGGTTGGGTCCGCAGCATCCAGGACCTGCTCGACGCCGTCGACGAGTACGTGCCGCTGCCCGAGCGGGTGACCGGCGAGCCGTTCCTCATGCCCATCGAGAGCGTGCTCACCATCACCGGGCGGGGCACCGTCGTCACCGGGTCGGTGGAGCGCGGCACGCTGGTGCTCAACACCCCCGTCGAGGTGGTCGGGCTGGGACCCACCCAGTCCAGCGTGGTCACCGGGATGGAGATGTTCGGCAAGCAGCTCGACACGGCCCAGGCCGGCGACAACGCGGCCCTGCTGCTGCGCGGCATCCGGCGCGGGGAGGTGCAGCGGGGCCAGGTGGTCGCGCTGCCCGGCTCGGTCGCGCCGCACCGGCGGTTCAAGGCCCACGTGTACGCGCTCACGACCAAGGAAGGCGGCCGGCACACGCCGTTCTTCGCCAACTACCGGCCGCAGTTCTACTTCCGTACCACGGACGTGATGGGGTCGGTGGACCTCGGCGAGGTGACGATGGTGATGCCCGGCGACACGGTCGACGTGACCGTCGAGCTCGGCAAGCCGATCGCGATGGACGTCGGCCTCGGCTTCGCCATCCGCGAGGGCGGCCGCACCGTCGGAGCGGGCACCGTGACGGAACTGCTGGACTGACCAAGCGGGCTCCGTGACGGAACTGCTAAACAGGCTCCGTGACGGAACTGCGGGGCTGACGGGAAGAGACCCGGAGGCGACTAGCGAAGCCGGGATTGGGAAGGGTGCGACCATGAGCGCCCTTCCCAATCTCACCAGCGACGACCACGTCCAGGGCCGGTCCGGCGCGGATCTCACCCTCGTCGAGTACGGCGACTACGAGTGCCCCGGCACGGGCCGGGCGTTCGGCGTCGTGGAGCGCCTCCAGCTCGCCTTCGGTCAACGGCTGCGCTTCGCCTTCCGGCACTTCCCGCTGGTCGACGAGTACCCGAGAGCGATGCCGGCCGCGCTGCTGGCGGAGGCGGCGGCCGACGCCGGGGCCTTCTGGGGCATGCACGCGCTGCTGCTCGCCCACCAGGACCGCCTCGAGGACGTCGACCTGGCCCGGTACGCCGAGCAGTTCGGCCTCCCCGACGCCGGCGGCACGCGGGCCCACCACGAACGGGTGGAGCGCGACATGGACAGCGGGAAGGCAAACGGCGTCGACGGTACCCCGGCCTTCTTCATCAACGGCGCCAGGCACCACGGCGGCCTGGAGTTCGACGTGCTCAGCGAGGCCCTGCACGCGAGGTCTGGGTGAGAAAAGGGTGAACCGTCTCGATTGCCCGATCGGTTACGGCTGCGCCACTCTAGGATCTTTGAGAATAAACACAGCCAATTTTGAGGTGAAGGAAGGTTGCCCCTAAGGGGAAGAGGGCAACCTAGGGGGGATGCGGAACCGGTACGTAGACCTCCTGCGAGCCGTCGCGATCCTCCGCGTGGTCACCTACCACACGCTCGGGTTCGCATGGCTGACGGTCGCCTTCCCGGCGATGGGCCTCATGTTCGCGCTCGGCGGCTCGCTGATGGCCGCCTCGCTCGACCGTTCCGGGATGAAGGCGATAGGCCGGCGCATACGTCGCATCGCGATCCCCTTCTGGGTGCTCGGGGTCTTCGCGATCGCGCTCATGTCGCTGTGGGGCGGCATGGAGTACGGCTGGCGGACGTTGCTGTGGTTCGTCCCGCTGGACGACCCGCCGACCACCGATCGCGGGGGCGTCTGGTTCAGCCAGATCTGGTACGTCCGTTCCTACCTCTGGTTCATCATCGCCTCGCCGGCGTTGCTCTGGCTGTTCCGCAAGTGGCCGATCCCGAGCGTGCTGGTCCCGTTCACCGTCCTGGTCGTCCTGTGGGAGACGGGCCACGGCGGCGGGGGCACGGTCCGCGACTTCTTCATGTACGCCCCGGCCTGGATGCTCGGCTTCGCCCACCATGACGGCACGCTGCAGCGCATCTCGAAGAAGGTCCTCTGGCCGGCGTGCCTGGTGATGGGTGGCATCGGGCTGGCCCTGCTCATCCACGAGCCCGGCCCCCGCGGGTACGACATGAACGACGTCCCGATCGCCGACACGCTGTGGTCGACGGCCTTCCTGCTGGTCATCCTCAACCTCGCGCCCGCCGCGATGTCGCTGGGCGCCGCCGAGCCCGCGGTCGAGGCGATCAACCGCCGGGCCCTGACGATCTACCTGTGGCACGAGGCCGCCATCACCTTCGTGCGCATGGTCGGCGTCTGGTTCGGCATCACCCTCGTCGGCGGGTACCACAACCTCGTCCAGCTCGGCATGGTCGCCGTCCTCGTCGTGCTGACGGTGTTCGGGTTCGGCTGGGTGGAGGACCTCGCCGCCCGCCGCAGGCCGCAGATCGTCCCGTTGCCGCGCCGCGCCCCCAGGCCTCGCTTGGAAGAGCGGCCGACGCCTGTACCGGCGTAAAGAACAACGCAAGCGCGACACGCCGACACTGGTCTTTGCTGGAGTTTGCTGGAACCGGCTACCGTGCCGTTCGTGTCCGAACCGATCGAGCTGCTCGAGCGCCGGATCGACCGGCTGCGCAGCGACCTGCGCCGCGCGGCCGTGGCGGGGGACCGGACACAGGCCAGGACGCTTCGCGCCGAGCTCCGTCGCGCGGAGCACGCCTGGGACGACGCGCTCGCCGAGCTGGAGGACCGGGCTCCCGCGGTACCGCGGCCACACCCCGCGCCCCCGATCCTCTCCATCCGTGAGCAGGTTCACCACGCGCTGACCCTGCTCACGGTGCCGGCGGCGCCGAAGCTCATCATCGCCGTCCACGACGCCTTCTTCCCGGGCGAGCTGGTGGCGGCCCGGCTGACCAGCCTGCGCCGGGACGAGGAACGCTCCTTCAAGGTCGCCCCGTTCGGGCGGCCGTACTATCTGTGCCCGGCCCTGACCGCCGACCTGCTCGCCCCCGCCCGGGGGCTGCTGGCCATCTCGACCTGGCCGCTGCAGACCCGGGTGGTCGGGCCGCTCAGCGCCCGGGTCGACTTCCTCATCGCCGCGATCAAGGTGGCCCAGCGGGTGGCCCAGCTGCCCGACGACGCCCACGACGCCCGCCGGCTGCTGTGGCGCTTCGCGGCGGGCATCCCCGGGGCCGCGGCGGCCGGCGGCGGTGCCGACCCGGCCACCGTGGCGGCCCAGGCCCAGGCCGAGCTGGACGTGCACGCCGAGTCCGACGCCGCGGACCGCGCCGCGGCGGCCGCGCGGGCCCAGGAACGGCTCGACGGCGCCGAGGCGCTCTTCGGCGCCCGGCTGCAGCGACTACGCAGAACCGCGAACTAGAACCACCCGCTTCCCCGAGATGAGACCCGCAATGGACGCACTGGTAGACCGGCTGGACCGCATCCGCGGCACCGTGGCGCCGCGCAACCACAACGCCCGCACCATCGCCGCGCTCACCAACAACCCCGGCTGCGGCCGGCGGGGGCTGATGGACGCGGCGGGGGTGAACAAGGGCGCCGTCGCCGGGCAGCTGGGCTTCCCGGCCGCCTTCGGCCAGTCGCGGTTCGCGATCGCCCGCGGCAACGCGTTCGAGGCGCAGGTGAAGGCCGACGGCGCGGCGGAGCTGCTGCAGCTGCTGCGCGAGCGGCTGGGCCTGGCCATCCCCGAGGTGGCCTACGACGACCTGTCCAACGTCGGCGGCAACGCCAGCCGCGAGGTGCGCTACGCCCGCACCCGCAGCCTGCTCGCCCGGGCCGCGGCCGAGCGCGACGACGCCGGCACGCTCTTCGACCACCCGATGCTGCGGCTGGACATCGCCGGCTACTACGCCTACCTGGAGCCCGACCTCATCGCCTTCCGGGCCGGCGGCCGCTTCCACGTGGTCGAGATCAAGTCGTTCGCGGTCATCGACGGGCAGGCCGACCCGGGCAAGGCGGCCGCGGCGGCCAAGCAGTCGGCCGTCTACGTGCTGGCCATGCGCGAGCTGCTGGCCGAGCTCGGGTACCCGCCGGAGAGCGTGTCGCACAACGTGGTGCTGGTCTGCCCGGAGAACTTCGCCAACCGGCCCACCGCCACCCTCGTCGACGTGCGCAAGCAGCTGACCGTGCTGCAGCGCCAGCTGTCCCGGCTGACCCGGCTCGACAAGATCCTCGACGCGCTGCCCGCCGGGCTGTCCTTCGATCTCGCCTATGACGCCGATCACAACGCCACCCGGCCGCCCGACGAGCTGCGCAAGGCCGTCAGTGAGATCGACGCGCGGTACACCCCGGACTGTCTCGGCTCGTGCGAGATGGCCTTCTTCTGCCGCACCGAGAGCGCCGGCTCGACCTCGGCGCTGGGCCGCTCCATCCGCGACGACCTCGGCGGCGTGGAGAGCGTGTCGACGGTCCTCGGCCTGGCCCGAGGCACCCTCACCCCCGGCACCGGCCAGGAGGAGATCGCGGCGCTGCTACGCACGGCGCTGCGGCTGCGCAACGAGTGCCTGGATCGGGCTGCGTGAGCATCCTGACGGCGCTCGCGCGCGCGGAGGCCGTGGAGTCGGGCCACGCCCAGCCACTGACCACGGTGCGGCACACGCACATCGCCGCGAAACCCCTGGTGCTGGTACCGCTGGCGCTCGCGGGAGAGGCGGCGGCCCCACTGGCGGCGATGGTGGGCACCGGCCGCGACGGCGGCCGCCTGCTCGTGGTGGCCAACCCGCGGGACCGCACCCAGCGGTTCGAGTTCGTCGCGCAGCTGGCCAGGATCATGCTGACGTACATCGAGGGCTGCTCCCGCACGGTCGACCCCGAGCAGCCGTCGAAGATGCGCTACGCCGAGGCGCCGCAGGTGCTCGTGCCCAACCGGGGCGGGGTCGAGTTCGTGCGGCTGCTGGGCCGCTCCACCCGCTTCCGCCGCGCCTACGGCCCGCACCCGGTGCACCGCACCGTCCCGCTGCTGGGCCAGTGGCTCACCTTCCTGCGCGAGCGGGCCGACCACCCGGGCTCGGCCATGCTGCTGGCCGTGACGGAGGTGCTCGGCGAGCACTGGGCGACCGGCCAGAGCGGCCTGGAGGACGCCAACCTGGCCGCGCTGCTGGGCTGGATCGACCCGCCGGCCGGCCTCGACGGGCCGGCCGCGGCCGGGCTGGCCGAGGATCCGCTGCGCTGGCCGCCGGCCGGCCCGAGCACCGACCCGACCTTCGACAACGAGGTGCTGGCCCCGGCGCTGGCCTCCTACCAGCGCGCGGCCGACCCGCAGGCCCAGAGCCGGGCCGAGACCGCGCTCGCCGCCGCCGTGCAGGAGCAGCTGGAGCCGACCTGGGGGCTCATGTGGCGGGCCGTGGACCTGCTGCGGGCCCGCCCGGCGGGCGCCTCCGTCGAGACCAGATGGGCCGTCGACCGCGACGTGTTCACGGTGTACCACATGTCGCTGGCCGAGGGCACCGCGCTTCCGCAGCCCAGGCGGGACAGCGCCGTCGCCGCCGCCGGACGCCTCGACCGGCTCGAACGCGAACAGGCCCGCTACGAGGCCCAGCGCGCCCTCGACGACCCGCTGATCATGGCCGAGTTCCGGCTCTCCGGCGAGGCGTTCACGGGCACCGTGGTCTCGGCCTCGCCCAACCGCGTCGACACGTCGGGCAAGAAGGCCGCGCTGCGCCCGCACATCACGGTGCAGACCGACGACCCGGTGCGCCTGGAGCCCGGTGCGCTGCTCGTCTCCCCGGCCCGCCCGGGCCAGCAGGCCATGGTGGTGTCGGTCTCGTCCGTCGACGTGGTGCTGGAGCTCTCCAAGGGGATGGGCCGCTCGACCAAGCAGCCGGCGCCGGGGTCGGTGCCCGAGGTGGGGGAGCTGGTGACGTACGGCCCGGTGAGCGACGCCTACCAGCCGCCGGGCCGGTTCCCGAGCCGCGAGGACACGCCCTGGACGCACGGGGGGCCGCCGCCGGAGTACCAGCCCAACGACTCCGACGCCGGGGAGGACTGGTCATGACCGTCATCGACGACATCCTTGACGACTTCGGGTCGGCGGCCGGCCGGGGCGTGGTGGTCGACTCCCCGCCCGGCGCCGGCAAGTCCACGCTGGTCGTGCGGGCCGCCCGCACCATGGCCGAGGCGGGGGAGCGGCTCATGGTGGTCGCGCAGACCAACGAGCAGGTCGACGACCTCATCGACCGGCTCGCCACCGCCGCCCCCGGCCTGGAGATCGGGCGCCTGTCGGCCTCGACGTACGTCCCCGCCCAGCGGGTGATCAAGCACGGCTCGGTCACCGTCAGCGGCGCCGTCTCCGACGTGCAGACCAGCGCGGTCGTCATCGGCACGGCCGCGAAATGGGCGACGGTCACCGACGGCACCTGGGAACGGGCGATCGTCGACGAGGCGTACCAGATGCGCTCCGACATGTTGCTGAGGGTCGCCGGGCGGTTCTCCCGCGGCCTGTTCGTCGGCGACCCCGGCCAGCTCGACCCGTTCTCGGTCGTGGCCGTCGAGCGCTGGGCCGGGCTGTCCTGGGACCCGATGCAGAGCGCGGTCGCCGTACTGCTGCGGCACAACGCCGACCTGCCGGTCCATCGCCTGCCGGTGTCCTGGCGCCTCCCGCCGTCGGCGGCGTCGGTCGTGTCGGCCGCGTTCTACCCGTTCACCCCGTTCGAGGCCGGCACCAAGCCCGCCGACCGGCGGCTCGAGTTCTCGGTCCGGGCCATCGGCGCCGACCCGCGGCTCGAGGCGACCCTGGAGACCGCGCGGCGCACCGGCTGGGCCCTGCACGAGCTGCCGGCCCGGCACACCGTGCGCACCGACCGGGAGGCGGTCGCGGCCATCGCCGACATCGTCGTGGGACTGCTGCGCCGCGGCCCCGTCGCGTACTCCGAGCACGCGCCCGAGGGCCGCCCGGTGATCGCGGACCGGATCGCGGTGGGGGCGGCACACCGCGACCAGGTGGCCGCCATCCGGCTCGCCCTGGCCGACACCGTCGCCGCCGACGTCACGGTCGACACGGCGAACCGCCTCCAGGGCCGCGAGTACGACGTGACGGTGATCCTGCACCCGCTCTCCGGCCGCCGCGACGCCAGCGCGTTCCACCTGGAGGCCGGCCGCCTGTGCGTCCTCGCGTCGCGCCACCGCCACGCCTGCGTCGTCGTGGCCCGCGCCGGGATCGCCGAGTTGCTGGACACCCACCCGTCGGCCGAGCCGGTGCACCTCAACGTCCCGGTCCGCTTCCCCGACGGCTGGGAGGCCAACCAGGCGATGCTGGCCTACCTCGCGGACGTCGCGGTCTCCTGACCCGGCCGCGCCCCCGCACCCGGGTGGGTGCGAGAGCGCGGTCTTTCTTACCGCTTGACCCGTTTCCTCACGCTCTTGCTGGTGCGTCGCCAGGCGTTGACGGCCTTCTGCCGAGGGGTCTGCTTGGCCTTGCGGCGCCGTACGACCGTGATCACCGCCACGACGGTGGTGGCCACCCCGGCAGCGGCGGCGGTCACCAGCGCAACGGGCCGGCGCCGGGCCCGCTTCTTGGTCTGCGTGGCCAGGTCGGCCGCGCGCTCCTTGGTCTGCGAGGCCAGACCGGCGGCGCGCTCCTTGGTCTGCGCGGCCAGGTCGGCGGCGCGCGCCTTGGTTTGCGTGGTCAGGTCGCCGAGGGTGCCCTTGAGGTCCTTGCGGGCCTCGGTCGCGTTGCCGTTCGCGCTCATCGCTGCCCCCTTCTCTCTTGTCCCAGGGGATGCCCAAACCCGCCGCGCCTCAACCACCCCGCCGGTCATTCCCCCGGAAGTGCCGATCCTCCCTGATATGTCCCGATCTGCGGCATATCGCACGATGGGCAGCAGCAGCGAAGAGCGTCAACGTACCGGCGGTGCTGGCGCTCCGCGGCCGGGAGTAAGCCATCGAAGCGGATGGACGTAAACCGCGAAGCGGGCCCGGGCGTAACCGAGAAGCGCACGAACGCGAACCGCGAATCGGCGCCGGCGTAAACCGCGGAGCGGGCGCGAGCCTCGGATTCGGGCGGACGCTCAACCACGAAGCGGGCGCGGGTGTAAGTCGCGGAGCCGGGTGGACGTTAACCGCGAAGCTGGCCCGGGCGTAAACCTTAGAGTCGGGCTGGCGCTAACCGCAGGCTGGCGGACGCTCAACCGCGGATCGGGCGCAGGCGTAAACCGTGGATCGGGCGGGCGCCAACCGCAAGCTGGCGGATGCTCAACCGCGGAGCGGGCGCGGGGGCGTCAGCCGCGGGGCCGGGCGGGCGTTAACCGCGAAGCTGACGCGGGCGTAAACCTTGGAGTCGGCGGGCGCTGACCGCAAAGCTGGCGGACGCTCAGCCGCGGAGCGGGCGCGGGTGTAAGTCGCGGAGCCGGGTGGACGTTAACCGCGAAGCTGGCCCGGGCGTAAACCGCGAAGCGGGCGCGGGCGGAAATCGAACCTGGCGTAAGTCGCGAATCGGGCGAGAGCATGCCGCGAAGCAAACGGGCGTAAGCCGCGAAACCGATAAGTCGGGCGCTCCGCGCCACGACTTATCGGACTTACACCCCGTCAGGAGAAATGTCCGAAAAATCCTGATGCCGCCAGGCATCGGGATTTTTCGTGCAAAACACTCAACGCCCGAGGGCTGCGACCGCGAGGTCAGTCCTCGCGGACCACGACCTGCACGGCGGCGTCGTCGTCGAGGCGGTAGCCCACGCCCCGGACGGTCGCGATGATCCGCGCGGCGCCGCCCAGCTTTACCCGCAGCCGGCGCACGTGCACGTCGACGGTGCGCTCGGTGCCCACCATGTCGTAGCCCCACACCTGCCGCAGCAGCTGCGCGCGGCTGAACACGCGCCGCGGGTGCTCGCACAGGAAGAGGAAGAGGTCGTACTCGCGCCGGGTCAGTGGCACCGCGACGCCGTCCTGCAGGACCAGCCGCGAGCCGGTGCACAGGTACAGCCGGGGTGCGTCCGGCGTGGCCCGGCCGATCCGGCGGACCTTCTTGTCGTCGGTGCCGGCCGGCTCGAGCTCCGGCTCGAGGGCGACCGGGGACGGGTCCACCAGGCGCAGGGTGCGCTGCTGGGGAGCTGCGGTGGACGGGCGGGCGGTGGTGCTGCGCTGGATCTGCTGGCTGGCCTGGTTGGCGGCGAGGGCCTCGAGATCGCTGAGCAGGCGGGAGGCCTCCGGTGGGAGTTCCTCGCCGTTGAGCGTGATGTGGACGGTGATCGTGACCACGGAGGGTGCGGCGTCGACGACCGGAACGGCCATTTTTTCAATCCTTTCGAAAACCTTCTGAATGAACGCCGATTTTCAACCGGGGGTCACTCGACAAAGGCCGTCGAAATGGTGCTCGCGGCGGGATATCCACATCGGATCTAGCAGCACCTCGGGGCACATGGCATCGACCTTACCAGGATCGTCACGGGATGCGACAGCCGTGTTGCGCGCCGCACAGAATAGATCGCCACTAATTCGTCAGACGTTTTGGGATGGATTTCACCGGCAATTCATGCGGACCGTCCCCAGCTAACTTTCGGTGAGCCCGCGGTAGCCCGTCAATCTGTTCCCATATATTGGAAGATCGTCAGCAATGGCGACATTGCTACCGACGCATGCTGCGGTGGCATCGCCCGTAAATCCTATCGGCTAGATATGTTCATGCCGTCCACCATATGGGATCGTGGCACGGAGTCGGCCCGGGGTGACAATACCTGCCCCCAGGTCCGTCACCCGTTGGCGCAGCCCTCGATCGGACGTTACGACGACGACGGGCCGGCGCTGCACATTGTCGCGGACCAACGCCACAATGTGATCGTCACCGGATTGCGGCGCCGCCTCGACCGGCACGCCGTCGATCGGCGGCACCCCGCGGGCCGCCCCCTCCACGACCAGGAGGACGTCCCCCGGGAGAGCGGATCGGTCGCGCGCGGCGAGCGCGTCGCGCAGCCGGGCCGCCGCCCCCGCACGGTCGCGCCACCAGCCGTCCGGCACCGAACCGACCACGTTTGCGCCGTCGACGATGATGAGCGTCTGCTCCATGCGGCAGTTGTACCCCGGTCGGCCGCAGATTCCCTCAGCACCCGCGGCGCCGGGCCGATGTCCTGCCTCGGAGGCGCCATGGAACCGATCCGCGAGACGGCCGGAGTCACCCTGCGCGCCATCCTGCGGTATGTCCGCGCCCGGGGTGGCGACGCGGCGGTGCCACGCGTCCTCGAGCTGGCCGGCGAGCGGGAGATCCCATCGGCGTACGACGACCCGCGCCGCTGGTGGTCGTACGAGACGAAGATCAACGTCTTCGCGGCGGCGGCGCAGGTGCTGGGCGACGAGTCCATCGGGCTGCGGGTGGGGCAGAGCATCCTGTCGTACTCCGTGAACACCCCGATCCGCCTGGGACTGCTCCTGCTGGGCGGCCCCGCGCAGGTCATCCGCCTGATCGCGACCACCAGCGCCAAGTTCAACGCCACCGCCGACATGTCGGCGCTGTCGTCCGCCCCGGGGGTGGCGACCGTGCGGTACCGCCTGCGCAGCGGATATCGCCCGTCGCGCTACGACTGCGACTACACCCGCGGGCTGCTCACCCAGATCCCGGCGCTCTTCGGCCGCCCGCCGGCCACGGTGATCCACGAGGCGTGCCAGGTCGACGGGGCCGAGGCGTGCGTCTACACCATCCGCTGGCGGCAGCGGCGCTGGTGGTTGCGCCGCCGCGGTGGCGAGGACACCTCGGGCGACGTGCTGGCCGGGCGCATGGAGCTGCTGCAGCGCACCGTCGCCGAGCTCGTCGCGGCTGAGCAGCCGGAGCGGGCGCTGGCCATCGTGGCCGACAAGGCGGGGTACGCGGTCAACGCCCAGGCGTTCCTGCTGGTGGCCAGCCCCTCGCCGGGCGCGCCGCGCCAGGTGCACGGCTACGGCCTGGCCGAGGCCGAGATCGAGGTGCTCGCGGCCGCACCGCCGGCCGGCCTCGGCGGCACCCTCGTCGTGGACATCGCCTCGCCGAACCGCTACTACGGGTACCTCGTCGCCTTCTGCTCCGACTTCTTCGACGCCGAGCGCCGCATGCTCGACGCCTACGCCAACCTGGCCGCGGTCGCCCTCGACGCGCTCTCGGCGCTGGAGAGCGCGGCGGAGCGGCAGCGCATCGCCGAGAGCCTGCTGGCGCTGGCCCGCCGGCTCACCACCGCGCGCAGCGCTGCCGAGGTGGCCGAGGTCACCGCCGAGGCGGTCCGCTCGGTGATGGCCGCCGACTCGGCCAGCGTGCTGCTGCACTCCGACGGCCGGCTGCGCGTGGCGGCCAACGCCGGCACCGGCGACGAGCGGCGGCGCCGGGCCCGCCAGCTCGCGTTCTCGCGCGACGACACGGCGCTGGCCGAGCGCTTCCGGATGGGCGACCCGCCGCGCGCCTACGACCGGGACAGCGCCGACCCGTTCGTGCTCGGCCTGCTCGACGCGTTCGGCCACGAGCTGATGATCGTGGTGGACATCGCGCTGCCGGGGCACCCGTACGGCGTCCTCGTCGCCGCCTACGACACCCCGCAGGGCACCGACCGGGCCCGCGAGACCGTCGACCGGATGGCCGGCATCGCCGACCAGGCCGCCACCGTGCTGCGCACCTGCGAGCTGCTGGAGACCAACTGGCGGCTGGCCCACGTGGACCCGCTCACCGACCTGGCCAACCGGCGGGCGTTCCTGGCCGCGCTGGACAGCGCGGTCGCGGCCGGCGAGGGCGCGGTGCTCTTCATCGACCTCGACGGCTTCAAGGCGGTCAACGACTCCCTCGGCCACGCGGCCGGCGACGAGCTGCTCGCCGCGGTGGCCGGGCGCCTCAACGGCTGCGTGCGGGCCGGGGACGTGGTGGCCCGCCTCGGCGGCGACGAGTTCGTGGTGCTCACCCACGGCGCGCTCGGCGCCGACGGGGTGCCGGAGCTGGCCCGCCGGATCGAGGAGGCGTTCCGCAAGCCGGTCGCGGTGCTCGGCGGCGCCCTGGTCGAGGCCCGGGCCAGCGTCGGGGGCACCCGGTTCGCGGCCGGGGAGCAGACCCGGCACGTGCTGCACCGTGCCGACATCGCCATGTACGAGGCCAAGCGCGGCGCGGTGACGGTCCTACGCTGAGGCGTCGCCCGTCCGGGCACGGCGTGGTATATCTCACGCGACGCCGCGGGATGACCGGATCTTCGAGGAGACCCCCGGCGGTGCGGGGCAACCGGCAGAACAGCATCATGAAGAAGGTCACCAGCTGGGCCGCCATCATCGCGGTGCCGACCGCTGTTACCCGTGATGTGGGCAGAATCTGCTGATACGGGCAGAATCTGCCCTGTCCGGGCTATGAGAAGCTCTCGGGGTTCGTCACCTCGTCGGTGCTCATCGTGGTGCTGTCGGTAGGGCTGTACTTCACCTTCAAACGCAGGGACTGGCTATGACTGAACACTTCGACGTCGTCGTGCTGGGCGCCGGCCCGGGCGGCTACACCGCCGCCGTGCGCGCCGCGCAGCTCGGCCTGCGCACCGCCATCGTCGAGGACAAGTACTGGGGCGGCGTCTGCCTCAACGTCGGGTGCATCCCGTCCAAGGCGCTGCTGCGCAACGCCGAGCTCGCGCACATCTTCACCGCCGAGGCCAAGACGTTCGGCATCCAGGGCGAGGTCACGTTCGACTACTCGGCCGCCTTCCAGCGCAGCCGCAAGGTGGCCGACGGCCGGGTCAAGGGCGTGCACTACCTGATGAAGAAGAACGAGATCCGGCAGTACCACACCAAGGGCACGTTCCTCGACGACCACACGCTGCAGGTCGGCGACGAGACCATCACCTTCGCCAACGCGATCATCGCCACCGGGGCCAGCACCCGGCTCCTGCCGGGCACGACGCTGTCCGAGCGGGTGGTGACGTACGAGGAGCAGATCATGACCGAGGAGCTGCCGTCCTCGATCATCATCGCCGGGGCCGGCGCGATCGGCGTCGAGTTCGCGTACGTGCTGCACAACTACGGCGTGAAGGTCACCATCGTCGAGTTCCTCGACCGGATGGTGCCGCTGGAGGACGCCGAGGTCTCCGCCGAGCTGGCCAAGCGGTACAAGCGGCTGGGCATCTCGGTGCTGACCTCGACCCGCGTCGAGTCGGTCGAGGAGACCGGCTCCGGCGTCAAGGTCAGCGTCTCGTCCGGGGGCAAGACCCAGACGCTGGAGGCGGACAAGCTCCTGCAGGCAATCGGCTTCGCGCCGCGGGTCGAGGGCTTCGGGCTGGAGAAGACCGGGGTCAAGCTCACCGACCGCGGTGCGATCGAGGTCGACGGGCGGCTGCGCACCAACGTGCCGCACATCTTCGCCATCGGCGACGTCACCGCCAAGCTGATGCTCGCGCACGCGGCCGAGTCGATGGGCATCGTCGCCGCCGAGACCATCGCCGGGGCCGAGACGATGGAGCTCGATTACGTCATGATCCCGCGGGCGACGTACTGCCAGCCGCAGATCGCCAGCTTCGGGTACACCGAGGAGCAGGCCCGGGCCAAGGGCTTCGACGTGAAGGTGTCGAAGTTCCCGTTCACGGCGAACGGCAAGGCGCACGGCCTCGGCGACGCGACCGGCTTCGTCAAGCTGATCAGCGACGACAAGCACGGCGAACTGCTCGGTGGCCACCTGATCGGCCCCGAGGTCACCGAGCTGCTGCCGGAGCTCACGCTGGCCCAGCAGTGGGACCTCACCGTGCACGAGGTGGCCCGCAACGTGCACGCGCACCCGACCCTGGGCGAGGCCGTCAAGGAGGCCATCCACGGCCTGTCCGGCCACATGATCAACATGTAGCCGTTTCGCAGTCCACCCCGCGGGATCGGCGGGCTGGCACACCCGTCCGCCGATCCCGCTCGGTACGCTTTGCCCATGCGGCAGGAGTGGCACCACTTCACTTACCCCGGTCCGGAGATCTCCCGCGTCGCCGTCCCGGGCAACCAGGACGACGACGAGTTCGGCCTCGACCGGTGGCGGACGCTGCCGCGCGCGCAGACGCCGCCGTGGCCCGACCAGGCCGCCGTCGACGAGGTCGGCCAGCTGCTGGCCTCCGTCCCGCCGATCGTCGCCCCCTACGAGGTCGACCAGCTGCGCGAGCGCCTCGCCCTCGTCGCCGACGGCAAGGCGTTCATGCTGCAGGGCGGCGACTGCGCCGAGACCTTCGCCGACAACACCGAGGCCCACGTGCTGGGCAACGCGCGCACCCTGCTGCAGATGGCGGTCGTGCTCACCTACGGCGCCTCGCTGCCGGTCATCAAGATCGGCCGGGTGGCCGGCCAGTTCACCAAGCCCCGCTCGGCCCCGCTGGACTCGCTGGGCCTGCCCGCCTACCGCGGCGACATGATCAACTCGCTGGACAAGAGCCCCGAGGCGCGCATCGCCGACCCCCAGCGCATGGTCCGCGCCTACGCCAACTCCTCCAGCGCGATGAACATGCTGCGCGCGTACCTCGGCGGTGGCATGGCCGACCTGCACGCCGTGCACGACTGGAACAAGGGCTTCGTGGTGACCTCGCCGGCCGGCCAGCGCTACGAGGCGATCGCCCGCGAGATCGACCGGGCGCTGCGCTTCATGCAGGCGTGCGGCGTCAACGACGACGAGGCGCTGCGCACCGTCACGCTGTACTGCTCGCACGAGGCCCTGGCGCTGGAGTACGAGCGGCCGCTGGTGCGCATCGCGGGCGCGAAGCCGTACGGGCTGTCCGGGCACTTCCTCTGGATCGGCGAGCGCACCCGCCAGCTCGACGGCGCGCACGTCGACTTCATGTCGCGCATCGCCAACCCGATCGGCGTCAAGCTCGGCCCGACCACCACCCCCGAGCAGGCGCTGGAGCTCTTCGAGAAGCTCAACCCCGACAACGTCCCGGGCCGGCTCACGTTCGTGGCCCGCATGGGCAGCACCAAGGTCCGCGACGCGCTCCCCCCGATCGTGGAGAAGGTCACCGCCGCCGGCTGCCGGGTGGTCTGGCAGTGCGACCCGATGCACGGCAACACCCACGAGTCGTCCAACGGCTACAAGACCCGCCACTTCGACCGCATCGTCGACGAGGTCCTCGGCTACTTCGAGGTCCACCGCGAGCTGGAGACCCACCCGGGCGGCCTGCACGTGGAGCTCACCGGCGAGGACGTCACCGAGTGCCTCGGTGGCGCCCAGGCCATCGCCGACGCCGACCTGCCGGACCGCTACGAGACCGCCTGCGACCCGCGCCTCAACACCCAGCAGTCCCTGGAACTGGCCTTCCTGGTGGCGGAGATGCTGCGTGGCTGACGCGGCTGTCGTCATCGACTTCCGCTCGGACACCCTGACCCGGCCATCGCCCGCCATGCGCGCGGCGATGGCCGCGGCCGAGGTCGGCGACGACGTGTTCGACGAGGACCCGACGCTGCACGAGCTGCAGGCCCACGTCGCCGCCCTCTTCGGCCACGAGGCCGCCCTGTTCACCCCGAGCGGCACGATGGCCAACCAGATCGCGCTGCAGCTGGCCGTCCCGCGCGGCGAGG
The DNA here is from genome assembly GCF_040682015.1 of Dactylosporangium sp. NPDC051485. NCBI lineage: Bacteria > Bacillati > Actinomycetota > Actinomycetes > Micromonosporales > Micromonosporaceae > Dactylosporangium > Dactylosporangium sp. NPDC051485. The sequence continues at coordinate 9,249 of NZ_JBFAZW010000121.1, read as the reverse complement.
AGCTGCTCTGCGACGCCGCCGCCCACGTCGTCAGCGACGAGATCGGCGCCGCCGCGGCCCTCGGCGGTATCTCCACCCGCACCTGGCCGACCGCCGGCGCCGACCTCGACCCGGCGGTGGTCCTCGACATGATCCGCCCCGACGGCTTCGTCGCGGTCCCGACCCGGGCCGTCGCCGTTGAGCAGACCCACAACCGCCAGGGCGGCGCCGTCATCCCCCTGGCGACCCTGCAGTCCCTCCGGGCCGCCACGACCGAGGCGGGCGTACACCTGCACTGCGACGGCGCCCGCATCTGGCACGCCCACGTGGCCGACGGCGTGCCCCTCGACACCTACGGCCGCCTCTTCGACAGCCTCTCGGTCTGCCTCTCCAAGGGCCTGGGCGCCCCGGTCGGCTCGCTGCTCGTCGGCTCGGCCGAGCGCATCGCCGCGGCCCGCAAGCTGCGCAAGCGGCTGGGTGGCGGCATGCGCCAGGCCGGCATCCTGGCCGCCGCGGGCCTGCACGCGCTGCGCAACAACATCCCGCGCCTGGCCGAGGACCACGCCCGTGCCCACCGGCTGGCGGAGGCCCTGGCCCCGGCCGGCGTCGTCGACCCGGCCCGCATCCGCACCAACATCGTCCCGCTGGACCTGTCGGGCGCCGCGGTGGACGGCCCGGCGTTCGCGGCGGCGGCGAGGGAGCAGGGCATCCTGGTCTCGGTCCTCGGCCGGCGGCTGGTCCGCCTGGTCACCCACCTGGATCAGACCGACGACGGCATCGACCACGCCGCGAAGGTCCTGCCGACGCTGCTCTGACCGGCGGCATTTGACCGGATAAGTCGGGCGCTGGCGCGCCACGACTTATCCGACTTTTCGCCCGCCGCCGCTTAAGTCGGTTGTTGAGCGGAAAAGTCGGGCGTGGGCATCACGACTTTTCGGACCTTTTCGCCTGTCGGGTCATATGTCAGATAAGTCGCGGCGCGGAGCGCCCGACTTATCGCGTTCGGGCCTTACGTGGCAGGGAGCCCGGCACGGCAGGCCCGGCTTATCCGCGTTCAGGCTTTACGTGGCGGGGAGTCCGGCACGCCGGGCCCGGCTTGTCCGCGTTCAGGCTTTACGTGGCGCGGAGTCCGGCATGCTGGGCCTGGCTTTGTCCGCGTTCGGGCCTTGCGTGCCGGGCTCCCCGCCGCGCCAGGCCAGCGCCAGGGCGACGCCCGCGCTCGCGCAGGTCAGCACCCCCGCCGCGATCATCGCGCCGTCCGCCCGCAGCGCCGCCACCAGCGGAGACGCCACCGCCGTCCCCGCGCCGATCGCCGTCTGGACCACCGCCGAGGACGCCGCGAACGCCCGGCCGTGCTGCGCGGCCGGCGTACGGCTGCTGATCAGCGTGCTCTGCGCGACGTTGACCAGCCCGTTGCCCACCCCGCCGGCGACCGACGCGGCGAAGGCGAGGACGAGGCCGGGCGCGAGCCCGATGCCCGCGATCCCGACGCCGCAGAGCAGGTTGCCCAGGGCGAGGGTCGCCGCCTGGCGCAGCGGCAGCCGGGGCGCGAGCTGGCCCCCGACGAGCGCGCCGACGCCCCAGAGCGTGAGGTAGAGGCCGTACCCGTACGACTGCGCCCCCAGTTGCTGCACGAACCGGAACGGCGCGGCGACGTTGTCGATCACCCCGCTGGCGACCGCGATCGCGCTGCCGATGAGCGCCGCGCGCAGCACCGCGTCGCCGAAGACCAGCCGCAGGCCGCCCCGCCGCCGGCCGTCCCCGGTCGCGGTGGCCTCCGGGGACGGGTGGCGGCGGGCCCGCACGAACGCGCAGGCGACGGTCAGCAGGGCGAAGGTGGCCGCGTCGACCAGGATCGCCGACGTCGGGCCGAAGGCGCCGGTGAGCAGCCCGCCGGCGGCCGGCCCGGCGATCCAGCCGACGTTCTGGCCGGTGGCGATCAGGGCGTACCCGCGCTCGGCCGCCCCCGCGCCGGTGATCGCCGGCACCAGTGCGGAGGTGGCCGGGCGCACGAACGCCGAGAGCGCGGTGACCCCGGCGAAGAGGGCGATGATCGCCCCCAGGTGGGTGGCGAAGGCCAGCGGTACCCCGAGCACGGCCTGCCCGGCCAGCGCGATCATGAGCACGGTCCGGGTCTCGAACCGGTCCACGATCCGGCCCGTGAGGGGGGCCAGCACGACGAAGGGCACCAGCTCGGCCCCGAGGAGCCCGGCCACCCAGCCGCTGCCGTGCGGCTGGAGGCGCAGCAGGAGGGCGACCAGCGCCGCCGCGTCGCCGGCGGTGGACGCGGCGAGCCCGACAGCCAGCAGGTTCAGGTCGCGGCGCATCGCTGATCCACGATGTAAGGCTCATTGCCGATAGGCCCTATGTCAAGCGCGACGCGGGATCGGACATAAGACCCGGCAGGGTATGAATCCGATACGTCCCGGCGCCCGGCTTATTGCGGCAAACCGCGCAGAAGGGCGATGTCGGCGGCGTGGCTCTCGCTCGGCGTCTCCACGATCAGGGGTATGCCCTCGACCGCCGGGTGGGCCCGCAGCTCGGCGAAGGCCGGGGTGCCGATCGTCCCCTTGCCCAGCGACTCGTGCCGGTCCCGGGTCGAGCCGCAGGCGTCCTTCGAGTCGTTGGCGTGGATCAGCCGCAGCCGGTCCGCCCCCGCCGCGGTCACCAGCGCGTCCAGCGTCGTGGTCATCCCGCCCGGGGTGGCCAGGTCGTGGCCCGCCGCCCACGCGTGGCAGGTGTCGAAGCAGACACCGAGGTGTGGGTGGCGGTCCACGGCCGCCAGGTACTCCTCCAGGTGCTCGACCCGCGACGCGAGGGAGCGCCCGCCGCCCGCGCTCGGCTCCACGAGCAGCGGCGGCCAGTCCTCGCGATCGGCTTGGTCCAGGAGGGGCAGGAGCACCCGCCGTACCGTTGCGAAGGCCTTCTCGGCGTGCTCGGCGTCCACCGCGGAGCCGGCGTGGAAGACGACGCCGCGGGCGCCGATGGCCCGGCCCCGGCGCAGCGCGTGCTCCAGGGTGGCGACCGACCGCTCGACGGTCGCCTCGGTGGGGGAGCCCAGGTTGACCAGCAGGGCCGCGTGCACGTAGGCGGCCACCCCCCGGTCCGCGCAGCCCTCGGCGAAGGCGTCGTCCTGCGCCGGGTCGCCCTCGGTCAGCGCCCAGCCGCGGGGGTTGGAGACGTACACCTGCACCGCCGTCGCCGACGTCTGCTCGACGTAGCGCAGGGCCGCCTTGGCGAGGCCCCCGGCGGCGGGGGCGTGCCCGCCGACCGGGGTGAGATCGGGATCCATCAGAAGTACGCGAGCAGCCGCACGTGCTGGCCCGGGGTCACCATCGTGCCGGGCTGCGGGTCCTGCTGGCGCACGGTGCCGAAGCCCTGCGCGTCGACCACCAGGCCGAGCCCCTCAAGCTGCTGCCGGGCCTGGTCGAGGCTCTGCTCGCGGACATCGGGCATCGGGATCTGGGCCGGGCCCTTGGAGATCTGCAGGTCCATGACCATGCCGTCGGCGACGCTGTTGCCGTCGGCGATGCTCTGCGAGACGACCTCGCCCTTGGGCTTGTCGCTGTCGACCTCCTCGACCTTGCCCAGCTGGATCTTCACCTTGTTGAGATCCTGCTTGGCCTGCTCGAGCTGCCGGCCCACCAGCTGGGGCACCTTCACGGGGTTGGGGCCCTTGCTGACGTACACCGTGATGGTCTGCCCGGGGTTGACCTGCGTGCCGATCTTGGGGTCGGTTTCGATCACGTAGCCGGCCGGGATGGCGTCGTCGAACTTCTCCGCGCGGTTGCCGGTGATCTTGAGCGCCTGCAGGTCGGCGAGGGCGAGGTCCCACTCCTTGCCGGTGATGTTCGGCACCTTGTAGATCTCGGGGCCGAGCGACAGGACGAGGGTGATCGTGGCGCCGCTCAGGATGCGCCCGCCGGGCGGCGGGTCCTGGCCCTTCACCTGGTCCCTGGGCACGTTCGCGTCGAACTGCGCAGTGTCGAACTTGACCTTGAAGCCGGCCGTGGTGGCCAGGTGGACCGCCTGCTCCCGGTTCTGCCGGGTGAGGTCGGGCGTGTCGGTGTAGCGGCCGACGCCGAACCAGTAGCCACCGATCGCGATCAGCAGGCCGACGGTCAGCATGGCGGCGATGACGCCCAGCCGGGTCCGCGGGTTGGCGTTGATCCGGTTGAGCAGCCCCTGCAGGCCGCCGTCCGCGCCGCCGCCCCGCGAGGCCTCGGTGCGGTGCCGGCGGGCGACCGCGGCCGGGGGAGCGGAGGAGGGGAGCCGGGCCCACGACGGGCGGTGGCTGGCCTGGTACGTCTGCGGCACCGACTCCACCTGCGGCACCATGACGGTGGGCGGGGCGACCGGGCGGGCCCGCGTGGCGGCTGCCGCGCCGATGTCGTCGCGGACGGCCTGCACCTCGGCGAGCATCGCGCCGGCGTCGGTCGGGCGGCCGCCCGGGTCGCGGCGGGTCGCCCGGGCCACGAGGTCGTCGACGGCCGGCGGCAGTCCCGGCACGTACCGCGACGGGAAGGGCACGTCGCGGTCCACGTGCTGCCAGGCCACCTCGACCGGACGGTCGGCCTCGTACGGCACGCGGCCCGTGAGCATCTCGAAGAGCACGATGCCGGAGGAGTACACGTCCGTGCGCGGGTCGGCGTGCCCGTCGGTGACCAGCTCCGGCGCGACGTAGGCGACGGTGGCCATGAGGTGCGAGCCGGTCTCGTCGGCGCTGGCCTCCACGGCGCGGGCCAGGCCGAAGTCGGCCACCTTGACCACGCCGTCGATGAGGTTGTGCGACTCGCCGGGCGACTCGGCGACCAGCACGTTCTCCGGCTTGACGTCGCGGTGCACCAGCCCGGCGCGGTGCGCGGCGGCGATCGCGGCGAGCATCTGCTCCATGATCGCCAGGGCCTCCTGCGGCTGCAGGCGGCGCCGCTCGGCGAGCACCTCGCGCAGCGTCCGGCCGCGTACGTACTCCATCACCAGATAGGGCAGGCCCTTGTGGGTGCCCTGGTCGTAGACGGCGACCACGTTGGGATGGGTGAGCCGGGCGATCGTCTTGGCCTCGTCGGTGAACCGATCGACGAACTGCGGATCGCGCGACTGCGCCGGGTGGATGATCTTCAGTGCGACGATGCGCTCGAGGCGCTCGTCGAGCGCGGTGTAGACCGTCGCCATGCCGCCCCTGGCGACACGCGAACGAACGCGGTAACGCCCGTCGAGAAGCGCACCGAGCAGTGGATCGGCGACCGTTGTGTCCATCGGCTGCGAGTGTACGGCTGGTAGGCCCGAAACCTCAGCGCCCTTCGTCATCGATGTGGTTTCGTCCCCATTTCGAGAGCTTCGTCGGCGTCGGGGAGGGCGATGAGCCGGACGCGGAGGGTGACGGGCTGGCGCTTGCGCTGGGGGTCGGGCTGGCCGGCGGCGTCTGGGTGCTCTCGGGAGCCGAGGTTTGCGTCGCCGGCACGCCGACCGGCGCGGGAACCTCCGGCAGCGCGATGACCTGGGGCGGCGACGACCGGCGCACCTGCGGCCGGGGCTGGGTCGGCGCCGGCGCGGTCGGCCGGATCGCCGACGGCCCGGGCGCCGCGCCCTCGGTCGTGACGGGCGTGGGGGCGCCGGCCAGCGGCGTCTCGTGGGACTCGGCCCGCAGCGCCGTCAGGCCGCCGGCGACCGCCAGGTACGTGCCGGCCGCGCCCCCGGCGACCAGCAGGGCCACCCCGGTGCCGGTGGCGAACCGGCTGCGGTACGGGTTGGGCATCACGTGCTGGCCGCGGTGCCGGCGCGGCGCGTACTCGGCCGTCTCCGCCATGCGCAGGCGCAGCGCCCGGCGTCGCGTCGCGTGCTGGGACAGGTCGTAGCACGCGGAACGCCAGGCGCCGGCGACCTCTCGGTGAACCTTGAGCCAGAGCCCCACTGCCCGTTCCTTCCTGCCAACGAGGTGACCATTACTGTTCAGGTGTGACCGAAACACCTGCCGGCCCGGCTGAATGGCTGACCATGCCCGACGTCGCGGAGCGCCTCGGCATCCCTGTCAACCGGGTGCACCAACTGGTCCGGGACCGTTCGCTGATCGCCGTCCGGGAGAGTGGCGTGCTGCGCGTCCCCGTGGACTTCATCACCGAGTCGGGCGTGCTCAAGCACCTTCCAAGCGTGCTGACGTTGTTGTACGACGCTGGGTACAACGAGGCTGAGGCCCTCCGGTGGCTCTACACGCCCGACGAGTCCCTCCCCGGCACCCCGGCGGAGGCCCTCCGCGGCAACCGCGCCACCGAGGTCAAGCGGCGCGCACAGGCCCTGGGCTTCTGACCGGATGCGCTGGACCTACCTGCTGGTGCTGGCCGGCTGCCTGGCCGGCGCCCTGTGGCTGGAGCCGCTGCTGAAGGTCGGCGTGCTGCGCCAGGTCCGCCGCCTGGCGCTGACCGTCCTGCCGGTCGCCGCCGTCTTCGTGGCCTGGGACCTGCTGGCCGTCCACGCCGGCCACTGGCACTTCGACCGGCGCCAGATCACCGGCGTGTTCCTCCCGGGCGGGCTTCCCCTGGAGGAACTGCTGTTCTTCCTGGTCGTGCCCCTCTGCGCCATCCTCGGCTACGAGGCCACCCGCCAGACCCTGCGCCGCTGGTCGCGCCGATGACCTACACCGCCGCGGCCTGCGCCGGGGTTCTCGTCGCGGTGGTACTGGACGTGTCGGTGCTGCGCACGCGCCTGCTCTTCGGCCGGGTCTTCTGGTGCTCGTACCCGATCGTGTTCGGTTTCCAGCTGCTGTCCAACGGCATCCTGACCGGCCGCGGCGTGGTCCTCTACAACCCGGCCGACATCCTGGGCCTTCGCCTGGTCCACGCCCCGGTCGAGGACCTGGCGTTCGGCTTCGCCCTCGTCCTGAGCACCCTGTCGGTCTGGACCCGCCTCAGACCACGCGCTGGGTCGCCGCCTGGGCCAGGCCGGTCAGGACCTCGCGAGCCTCGTCCGTGATGTCCGCGCCGCCGAGCGCCTCGAGCGCGGCCGCGGTGAGCTGAGCGATCCGCTCCTCGGTCCGCCGCAGCGCCCCGCTGTCCACGATCGTCTTGCGCAGCAGGGCCACCCCGTGCTCGTCCAGCCGCGGGTCGCCGAGGTGCTCGTCGAACACCGTCACCCCGGCCCCTTCGACGGCGGCCGCGATGAGGTACGTCCGCTTGCCCTCCCGCAGGTCGTCGCCGGCCGGCTTTCCGGTCACGGCGGGGTCCCCGAACACCCCGAGCACGTCGTCGCGCAGCTGGAAGGCCTCCCCGAGCGGCAGCCCGAACGCCGAGTACGCCTTCGCCACCTCGCTGCCGGCCCCCGCCAGCGCCGCGCCGAACACCAGCGGCTGCTCGATCGTGTACTTGGCCGACTTGAACCGGGCCACCAGGCTCGCCCGGGCGGTCGACGTGTCCCCGGTGGCCTGCGTCTGCATGTCGAGGTACTGCCCGATGGTCACCTCGGTGCGCATCTCGTCGAACACCGGCCGCGCCCGCCCGAGTGTCACGGGGTCCACCCCGCTGGCGTGCAGCATCTCGTCCGACCAGACCAGGCACAGGTCGCCGAGCAGGATCGCCGCCGAGGTCCCGAACCAGTCCGGGTCGCCCCGCCACCCGCCCTCCCGGTGGATCCCGGCGAAGCGCCGGTGCACGGCCGGCTCTCCCCGCCGCGTCTGCGAGCCGTCCATCACGTCGTCGTGGATGAGCGCGCTGGCCTGCACCAGCTCCAGCGCCGCCACCGCCGCCACGACCTCGTCGGAGTCGGCCCCGCCGCTCCCGCGGTACCCCCAGTAGGCAAAGGCCGGCCGTAGCCGCTTGCCGCCCCCGAGCACCAGCGCCTCGATGGCGTCCGCGACCGGCGCGAGCGCGACCGACTCGATCTCGGCCAGCCGTCCCCGCCGTCGCCGCAGGAAGCCGTCAAGCGCCGACCGGACCCGCTCGCGAAGGCCGGCACGGTCGAGGTAGGGGTGCGTCACGGCAGAGACGCTAACGCGAAACCTCGCCCGCTGCCGCGCCGGTATCCCCCGCCCGGCCACCCAGCCTGGCCGCCATCTCCCACAAATCGGAAAAATCGCGGTAGGCTGCCGCCTTTCCGAGCTCCGGCCGCAGCCGCTCCACCTCCCGCAGCACCCGCGCCGACCCGCTGAGCGCACCGGCCTGCACCGCCGAGGCCGCCGCGGAACAGGCCTCCCCGACCTCCCCAGCGGCCACGAGGGCCCGCGCCCGCCCCGCGAGGACCAGCCCGGCGCCCCGCAGCCGCACCCGGCGGCCGCCCACCCCACACCCGGCGCTCCGCCTCCAGGCGCCCGCGCCCCGCCCCGCCGCGGCTGCCGCGCCGGCCCAGCCCTCCCGTGCCCCGGCGCCCGCCTGGGGCCCGCCGTCCGTGTCCGCCGTGCCGGCCCAGCCGTCCCGTGCCCCGGCGCCCGCCTGGGGCCCGCCGTCCGCGTCCGCCGTGCCGGCCCAGCCGTCTCGTGCGCTGGTGCCCGCCCCGGGCCCGCCGTCGGTGCCCCGCTCCGCCGCGTCCGGCCCGCCCTCTGCTGTCTTCGGGGACGCTCCCGGCGCCCCGGTCAGCGCGGCGCTCAGCAGCGGCAGGGCCAGCCGGTGCCGCCCGAGCCGCGCCTGGCACAGCCCGGCCAGCCCGGCGAGGTGCGCATCGTCCAGCCAGTACAGCCAGGCCGGATCGTGCTCCCCGGTGCGCAGGCGATGCGCCCGCTCGGCCGCCGCCAGCGCCGAGTCGCAGTGGCTCCGCTCGCCGCACGCCGCCGCGGCCGCCGCCTCCCGCAGCCACAGCACCGCCAGCGTCCCCGCGTCCGCCGGCGCCGCCACCCGCCGCGCGGCCCGGGCCAGCCGCAGCGCCGCGGCCCCGCTGCCCTCCTCGGCCTGCAACTGCGCGAGGCAGCCGAGCAGGTGCCCGGCCAGGGCCCGGTGCCCGCCGTCGCGGGCCGCCCGCAGCCCCCGCCGCATCAGCGCCGCGACCGCCTCCCCGCCGACCGGCGCCCCGGCGTCCACCCCCGTCCACACCGCGAGCTGCGCCAGCTGCGCGACGACGCCGAGCCCCGCCGCCCCCGGTCGCGTCCGGCTCCGGCGCACGGCCGCGCCGAGCTCGTCCCGCACCCGCCGCACGAGCTCCGCGCCCGAGATCAGGTCGTCCATCCTGCGCAGCTCGTCGACCCGCGACTGCCCGTCCGGGCAGGACCCGGTGAGTACCCGGGTGCCGACACTTCGGCTCACCGACAACCGTCGCGAGGTCCTCGTCGCGCTGACCCGCGGATACCTGCGC